>DFRF01000117.1:0-16842 GCA_002378125.1 Rhodospirillaceae bacterium UBA3470
GCTGGCCTGTTTGGGGTTGCGGTGGCGCTGGGCGCGCAGGATCTCTTTAAGAACTTAATTGCTGGCATTTTGATCCTTGGTGAAAAGCGGTTTCGGAAAGGCGATTGGATTCTTGTCGAAGGTACAGTCGAAGGAACCGTGGAAAACATTGGTTTCCGTTCGACCATGATTCGGCGGTTCGATAAGGCGCCGGTCATGGTGCCAAACGCCAAACTTTCGGACACGGCTGTAGTGAATTTCTCCTCCATGTCGCATCGGCGAATTTTCTGGCGCATTGGTGTCGAATACCGAACGAGCATCGCGCAACTCCGCCAGATTCGCGACGGGATTGAGGCCTACATCCTTAACAGCGACGACTTTGCCGATCCGCCGGAGGTGCCGACCTTCGTCCGCATCGACCGTTTCAGCGACTCGTCTATAGACATTATGCTCTACTGTTTTACGCGGACAACCGAATGGGGGCGTTGGTTGGAAATCAAGGAACGACTGGCGTGCGCAATCATGGAGATCGTTGAGGACACGGGCTCAGGCTTTGCGTTCCCTAGTCAATCTGTCTATGTGGAAACCCTGCCGGCGGACCAGCCGGTTGACTTTCAACCGTCCAAGCCGACCAACCCAGGCTCGGTCGAACCGACTGAGGAGGTGCGCCATGAGCGTCAAGATTTATCACAACCCGAAATGCTCGAAGTCGCGTCAGACGCTGGCGCTAATCAAGGAGAAGGGCATTGAGCCGGATATCGTCGAGTACCTTGTAAACCCGCCGAGCGTGGCGGAGTTGAAGGACGTTCTGTCTATGCTTGCACTGGAGCCCCGCGATATCCTTCGCCGGAAAGAGGCCCGGGAGGAGGGGATCGCCAATGATTTGGACGGTGCCGCCTTGATCGAGGCCATCTGTAACAATCCCCGTGCGCTACAACGCCCCATTGTCGTGAAGGACGGCAAGGCCGCTGTTGGCCGTCCACCGGAAAATGTTCTGACTATATTATGAGTGGCCAAACTGAACGAAGGCAATATCGTGATTGTTTTACAGTTTTGCTTTTGTCCCAAACATTGCGAGGTTTCACACCGCCTCTCCGATGGTCATTGAGGCGCCTGACGGATATATCTGCGTTAAACGCTTAATAACCTTTTTCGGCGATCCTTATAAGCGGTTCAGTCCGCTATTTGTATACGAATAGAAAATCTGGGATGCGGGCGTGGATGACAGGATTGGGGAATCAGTCTTGGCCCGTCGAAAGCAGGCATACGAGGATGGCGAGATTATCTATCGCCAGGGCGAGCCCGCCGATGGCGCGTTTGAGGTGCTTAGTGGCGTGGTAGAGCTGGTTCGCGATGATGGTTCCGAACCGGTGCACGCCGCTACCTTTCAAGCCGGACAAATGTTCGGAGAGATGGGCCTTGTTGGGGACGTTACGCGGGAATCAACGGCGCGTGCCCTCGGGCCCGTGCAGGTGCGGTTTATCAATCGCGATAATGGCCTGGATATGGCTCAGCCCGTGGTCCGCAACAAAGGTATTCTAGGCCAACTGATTCAGCAGATCGGAGGCGTCACGCCACCTGAGCCCACGCCTGGCGAACCTTTTACGAACGCGAAAGGTCCAGGTTTCATCCAACGAATGACGGATCTCATGCAGCCCATGGAAGGCCGTATCGAGGTCCGTGTTGCGAACTTTAACGATGATGCCAGCGGGATTGTGACTAAGAAGGTGATCACTGCCTTCGACCGGTTCCGCGATGTCCATGCTCGCCCTTTGGGCCGGGCGTTGGAGATCAACGTGAATGAAGATATGACCACGGAGTTGTCACGCGCCGCCAAACTTGCTCGGCACTGGCTGGCAGAACGCCAGGCGGACATTCTGATCTGGGGTCATGTGCCGCCAGCAGGGTCGCCCGTGCATATTCATTTCATCTCGTTGGCGACCTGGGATGAGTGGATTCCTGGCGGTTTCGATTTGACCACGGATTTGCCACTGCCGGCCCATCTCAGCGGTCCCTATGCCGATTTCCTACATGCGGCAACTTTGAGCGCGACAGTTCCAGCCAGCCGCGACAAGGCAAAAATGCGTTTAGCCGCGTTACCGGACGCGGCGGCAATGGCCGGCATTGCCATGAACGACATCCCGTCTGACATGACAAGCCGCGAGCGCGCCGCCCTGTACCTGTGCCATGGAAACATCCTATCGTCTGCCTGGTCGGCGAAGCGCGCGCCAGAATACATGGCGCAGGCGATGACTGCCTACCGCCAGGTTTCCGCCGCGGTGAGATTAGAAGAATCCCCCGTAGACTGGGCGATGGCATACAAGCACCTGTCCAGCCTCGTTTATCTCAAGGCCGATGCGGATAACAATTCGGCCGGCTATGAAGAATCGGCTGCCTCGGCCTTATCGGCGTTGGAGGTCTTCACCAAGGATGAAACGCCTTATGAATGGGCGGCTTTGCAGAACAGGCTTGGATTAATTTACTACAAACTCGGCTACGAAGCTGGCCATAGGGAAACCTTACGCCAGTCGCTACAGTGCCACCAGAACGCATTGAAGGTCTATTCGAAACGTCGCACGCCTGTCCGATGGGCCGAGGTCATGTCCAGCTTCGCACGAACCGCTCAGGTATTTGGTGAGCATGTAAAGAGCCTTGAGGCCATGGCAACCGCGGCCAACGCCTATCAAGCGATTCTCCAGGTTCGCGATCAGAAGAAGGGCCCCCTGGCCTGGGCGGCGACGCAGAATAATCTGGGCAGCGTCCTCTTCCTGTTGGGCAAGAAAGCGAAAAATCCAGAGCGAATTGAGGCGGCTATTGATGCTTTTGAGGCAGCCCTAGAGGTCTATGAGCTGCGTCGGAAACACCGCCAGGCGGCCGTCACCGGGAAAAACCTGGATCGGGCCCGCGATTTGCTGGAGCACATGGTGCCCAAGAATTATCTGTCGCGAGAACTCATGGAGTTGGACGTACCGCTCAACGAGAACCCCAGTGCCGATTCTGTCGACGTCTCGGATATTAGTGCTGATCGGTCCGGCGGTTCCGCCGTCCATTAAATCAGGCCAGGGCGTTGAAATCGTCGAGAAGTGTGGCGATCCGTCCCGAATCTGTTTGATCCATGATCAGGTTAGCTCGCGTCGCCGCTGCCAGAGCGTCCATCTCCCGGATGCGTTGTTTAACACGGGGAATTGAGGCCGGCGACATGGATAGCTCGCGCAAGCCTAGCCCGACGAGCAACGCCGCGTAGCGAGGTTCGCCGGCCATTTCGCCGCAGATGCTGATGGGGATGCGGGCCCTGAGGGCGGCACTGGTCGCGAATTGGATCAATCGAAGAACCGCCGGGTGTAAGGGGTTGAACAGATGCGCGACGTGTTCGTTGGCCCGATCCGTGGCCAGCGTATACATGGTCAGGTCATTGGAGCCGATGGCGAAGAAATCGCTGTCACGGGCCAGGGCATCGGCGGCCAGGGCCGCGCCCGGAACTTCGATCATGATGCCCAGCGGCGGCAGGGAATCTGGCACGGCAATCTTCCTTCTTTTTAAGCGCTTTGCCGCCTTCTGCAGGAGTTCGCGGGCCTTCATCACTTCCGATGTGTTAGAAACCATGGGGAGGAGAATGCGGACGGGGCCATGGCTTGCGGCGCGCAGCATGGCACGGAATTGGGTTTCTAGGATGTCAGATTCGATAAGTGCCAGCCGGATGCCGCGCAGGCCAAGCGTGGTCGATTCGGTGGTTCCAAAGGCGCTGGTGATCACGTCAGCGGGTTTATCGGCGCCTACATCCAGGCTGCGTATGGTCACCGGAAGGCCTTGCATCGCTTCTACCATATCGCGGAAAATGGCGTACTGCTCATCTTCCGTGGGTAGCGTCTCGCGGTTCATGTACAAGAACTCGCTCCTTAGCAGGCCAATGCCTTCGGCACCGGCTTGCGCGACTATCGGCATCTCCATGGGAAGGTCGACGTTGGCATGAAGGACGAAATTCGAGCCGTCCCGGCTTCGCGCCGGCAGGTTGCGCAGGCGACTTAAGCGGCGCGACTCGCGCCGCAACTTGTCGCGCCGTTGCTGATAGGCTCGCAGCGTCTTTTCGGAGGGCGTCAGGATGACCCGCCCGACGGTGCCGTCAATGATCACCGCATCGCCTGGATGAATCTGCGTCATTAGGTCGGGTGCGCCAAGGACCGTTGGAAGCCCAAGTGCACGAGCCATGATTGCCGTATGCCCCTCCGCGCCGCCAAGCGACGACGCCGCTCCGGCAATTAGAGCCGGATCGATCTGAGCCATGTCGGCTGGCGTCAACTGGTCTGTGATAACCAACGATCCTTTCGGCGCGGTTGAGAACGCGCGTAGCGGTTTCCGCGTCAAATTGCGGATGATGCGATTGCCGACCTCGCGGATATCGTCAAAGCGAGCGGCAATATAGGCATCGTCCATGGCTTGAAAGGTCTCCGCAATGGACGCGATCTCATGCTGGACTGCGGCTTCAGCATTAACGCGTTCGTCGACAATCCGGGCCTGAGCCCCGCGAACGAGTCGCGAATCGCCCAGCATCTGCTGATAAGCATCGAGAAGAAAACCCAGCTCTTCTGAGGCCGTGCCCGGCAGGTTTCCGGTTCGGTTCTGTAGGCGACGGATTTGCCGGCGCGCCAGTTCAACGGCCTTCTCCAGCCGCAGTTCCTCGTCTGGAACCTCCATCTTACGCAGTTTCCGTTCCGGAACCTCCAGACCGCCCGTTTCGCGCACATATGCAACGCCAATGGCTACACCCGGCGCGACGCCAAGCCCGTGGTATTCGCGTTCCGCTGACATGCTGTTCAATCTTCTTCGAATTTAGCGTCGATCAGCCGGCATATAGCGTCCAGCGCCGCTGTCGCCTGCGCACCGGTTGCTGACAAACTGATCTGAGTGCCGGGATTGGCGGCCAACATCATAAGACCCATGATTGAGATGCCCGAAACGCTCTGGCCGCCGCGGGAAACCGTAACCTGGGCGTCAAATTCACCAGCTACTTGCGCGAACTTCGCGGCGGCGCGGGCGTGCAAGCCCCGCTTGTTTTGAATAGTCGCGACACGATCGTTGTCGTTCACGAATCGTCCTGCGCCAGCAGTTGGGAGGCAATATTGATGTACTTTCGCCCCGCTTTCTGCGCGCTAGCAACCGCGGCGGCCAGGTCTTCCGTCTCGCGTGCCGACGCCAGCTTGACCAACATGGGTAAGTTGACTCCGGCAATAACCTCGACGTTGGCGGTGTCAATAATCGAAATCGCCAAGTTCGATGGGGTTCCGCCAAACATGTCGGTGAGAAGCACCACGCCATTGCCCTCGTCGACATCGACGGCTGATTTCATGATGTCGCTGCGCCGCTGTTCCATGTCATCGTCGGGGCCGATGCAAACTGACAGGACGTTTTTCTGGGGGCCGACAACATGTTCAAGTGCGGCGATCAATTCATCGGCCAACCGTCCGTGCGTGACGAGAACCATTCCGATCATGCCGGCCCCCAATTGCTTTGGTCTGTTAGTCGAACAAGCATCTTAGGAGAACTAGAACTTATTTTGACCGATTTTCCAAGTCCCGGTGACGAACATGCACCTGCTCGCCTTGTTGGGCGACCCATGCCGACAGATCCTCGGTCACGCAAACCGAGCGGTGCCGACCCCCGGTGCAGCCAACGGCGATAGTCAGATAGCTTTTGCCCTCGGCCGCATACCGAGGGAACAAAGGCGAGAGGAGAGCCTTCAAGTTGGTCAAGAAATCATCGAACCCATCATCCCGGCGAATGAATTCGGCAACCGCAGGGTCTAGGCCTGTTTGGCGGTGCAGGGTTTCTTCATAATACGGATTGCGAAGGAAACGGACGTCAAAGACCAGGTCGGCGTCCCGGGGGAGCCCGTATTTGAATCCGAACGACATGACAAAAACATTCAGGCCTGTCTGTGTATCGGTGCCGAAATGCCCTTCGAGAAGCGGCTTTAAATCAACGGGCCGCATGTCGGAAGTGTCGATGACGACCTCAGCACCGTCACGGAGAAACGCCATGTGAGCCCGCTCTTCGCGTATGCCGTCGCTGACGGGACGGTCGGACGCCAAAGGGTGGCGACGGCGGGTTTCCTCGAAACGCCGAACAAGAATGTCGTCATCACAGTCGATGAACAGTAGGCGGACCACTAGGTCGGCACGCGTCGCAAGGGTTTCAACCTGCTTAAGGAAGCTCTTGGCATCGAAATCGCGGGTTCGAATATCAATTCCGATAGCGGTAGGCACATTGCCAACGTTACCGACAAGGAGGCGTTCGATCAACGACAAGGGTACATTGTCGATAGCGTCATATCGAAGGTCTTCGAGGCATTTAAGCGCGGTCGATTTGCCGGCGCCTGAAACGCCCGTCACCAGGACCACGGGAAGGGCGTCTTTGGCACTTTGGGATTGCTCAATCATCGTGGCGCATTATACGGCCAAGAGTGAGTTCAAGAGCAAGCCGCACTTTTGGGACAGCGCTTGTTTCGAAGGGATCAAGGGTCACGGTGGGCACATCCATACCGATAAGGTTGGTCATGCGCCGGTCGGACAACCGGGGCACGTTTTTGTGGTTCACCAGTTTCACGACCAAGCGAACAACGGTAGCCTCGAGGACGGGGACACGGAGAATGCCAAGGCCTCTCACCTCCAAGAGCCCCGCTAGTGTTTCAGGCGCGCGGGCGATCACGCCGTTGTCTGAAACCAAGAGATCGACGCGATCATCTGCGACCAGGCGCGCACCCCTGTCGATCAGCCGCAATGCCAGGTCGGATTTGCCTGCCCCTGATGGCCCACGGATGATCAAACCCGCGCCATAAAGGGAGACGCAAGTGGCATGGACCTGTTTTGCAATGTCGTTACTCATGTCAGGGGCAATCGCACCGTGAACCGGGCGCCGAGAACATTGCCCTCCTTATCGAACCGATTGCCAGCGCGAATTTCACCGCGATGCGCCTCAATGATTTGTTGAGAGATGCTGAGACCAAGGCCCGAATGGATGCCAAATTTTTCCGAGTCGGCGCGTTCCGTATAGAACCGTTGAAAGATCTTCTCCTCGTTTCCAGGCGGGATGCCGGGACCTTCGTCGTCGACGTCGATATGGACTTCAAGGGGCTCAGCGGAAATCGTGATGGAGATAACGCCGTCGCTCGGGCTGAAGGTTGCGGCGTTGGTGATAAGGTTTCGGAAGACTTGGGCAAGTCGGCTTTCGATGCCCGAGATCATCAACGGATCAGCGCCGTCCGTTCGGGCCAACACAACGCGTGGGCCCGTTAAACCGCTTGTAGCGTTTTGTATGTCAGCCAATGTTGCTAACATGCCTGCGATGTCCGTCGGTTCGCTCTCGGCTCGCGACAATTCGGCATCAATTCGGGAGGCCTCGGAAATATCGCTGATCAGACGGTCCAGACGACCCACATCCTCCTGAATGATACCCATCAGTTTCTGCTGTTGCGCAGAATCCTTCAAACGGGCCGTGGTCTCAACTGCGCTGCGCAGTGACGTTAGCGGGTTCTTTATCTCGTGGGCGACATCGGCGGCGAAGCGGTCGATGGCGTCCATGCGTTTCCACAAGGCATTGGTCATGTCATTAAGGGTTGCCGCCAGCTCACCGATCTCGTCATCACGATCGCCCATGTCCGGTATCCTATGACGTCTTGAATGGTCGTGGCGCACCCGTTCGGCGGCCAGGGCCAGCCGCCGCAATGGGCGTGCGATAGTGCCGGCGAGATAAACGGACAACAGAACGGTCAGAGCCAGCGCCACGGCGAACACCTTAAGAATGTCTCGCCGGGTCTCATAAAGGGCATCGTCGATACCATTGGAATCTTTAGTGACCAGCAAACCGCCAAGCACCTGCTTGTAACGCTGCACGGGGACGGCGACTGCGAGTATCAGATGATCCCTGTCCAATGCACGGACGGCCTTAACGTAATCGCCGGATAATGCCGCCACTACTTCGGCGTAGTCACGCGCGTGCTGGCGCGAATTTTCCGTATATTTCGGATAGCGTTTTGCGCCAAAAATGTGGTCGGCCACACGCTCAAACAGGTCGAACGCGCGGCTGAGTGGGCTCTCCAAATCTTCGGGCGGTGGCAGAACCTCGATGGATACAGTCCCGCCCGATCCCACCAGAAGCCGTGAATCTGCAACCAAACGCCCATTCACGCCGAAGAGACGCGCCCGGACGCCCGTGGTCTTTACCAAGCGACGGACCATCTGATTCGGGATTTCGGAAACCCGATACTGTCCGGATGGTGAGCGCGCCACCGCGCCTTCGCTCAGGGCCACGGCAAACATTTCAGCTTGCGTCATCAGACCGGCCAGTTCTGCCTCAATGAGGTTTTCCTTGTACTCGTCAAGATATAGTATGCCGGCACCTAGAAACCCGAGGGCTAGGATATTGATTGCAAGAATTCGCCTTGTTATCGGAGAAAGCAGACGTTGACGACGCCTGGACAAAGGTGAGTCAGCCACCGTCCGATTCTGTTGCTTCGCTGTCAACCCATACTCCCAGCCCGGCTAGCCCACGTTGTATCGGTACCCGACGCCGTAAAGAGTTTCGATCTCCGAGAAACCTTCGTCAACGTCTCTGAACTTGCGGCGAAGGCGTTTGATGTGGCTGTCGATGGTGCGGTCGTCAACATAGATATTCTCGCCATAGGCGGCGTCGATTAGTTGATCTCGATTCTTCACGTGGCCAGGACGTTGCGCCAGGGATTCGACGATGAGAAATTCGGTCACCGTCAAATTGACCTCATCACCTTTCCAGGTGCATAAGTGGCGGGCCGGATCCAGAACCAGTTCACCGCGGCGCATCACTTCATTATTGGTATCGTCACGGCCACCCGTTTCGTGCCGGCGCAAGACAGCGCGGATACGTTCCATCAAAAGCCGCTGGGAGAAGGGCTTCTTGATGTAGTCGTCGGCGCCGAGGCGGAGGCCCATAATTTCATCAACTTCGTCATCCTTGGAGGTCAGAAAAATCACCGGCAGGGGATCGCGCCGTCGCAATTCAGTGAGCAGTTCCATGCCGTCCATGCGCGGCATTTTGATATCGAGGATGGCCAAATCTACCGGGCTTCGGCTCAATCCTTCCAGGGCTTCGGCGCCATCGGTAAAGGTCTCAACTGCGTATCCTTCGTCAGAAAGGGCCGCCGACAGTGAAGTCAGAATGTTCTGATCGTCATCGACCAGGGCAATGGTGGTGGACATGTTCACGTTTCCTCGTCCGTTTGAATGACATTATCTCACGACATTCGGTCATCTACAGGGTTTTTATGGCAGAAATGTTGCGCCATTGCGGTATCCGTATGGAATTTGCTCAGGCTTTGCCACTTATGGGCGCGGGATTCGCCAACTTCTAAAGCCCATATCGAATGGGACGGAAGGTCCTATAAGTCCGCTTGTCCTAAGTGCCTTCACCGTTTATTGCCTTATTTGCTTCGAGGAGGAGATTTGAAACCATGGTGCTGCCGCGGCAGGAACTCGGGCGCGAAATTCGCTGTTTGATGAGGAGTTTACGCTCCGCTTCCTTGTCAACGGGATTGGCGACAGTGAACGGTTGGCCATACGGGTCCATGGTTACGGTCGCCATCGATCAGGGCGCCCATCCGTTGTTGCTGATGTCAGGTCTTTCCGATCATACGCGAAACCTTGCCGAAGACAGCCGCGCTTCTTTGTTGTTCGTCCAGCCAACAAGGCTTCGCAACCCTCAGCGTGGCGCCCGTGTCACGGTCATGGGAAAAATCCGCAAAACCAATAAACCTGAACACGCCGCGCGCTTCCTGACAATTCACCCAGAAGCTAAAATGTACGCGGGTTTTGGCGATTTCAATTTCTATCGCATGAGCGTTGAGCGTGCGCATTGGGTGGGTGGGTTTGCTCGGGCCCAATGGCTAGGCGGCAAATATGTCACGCCCGGGGGGGCGGCGGTCCGGGCGATATCCGAATGCAAGGCTGGAATCATGGGGCATATGAATTCGGACCACGATAATGTCGTTGATCTCTATGCACAGAAATTACTTGGGCGGCGAGGCGATGGCTGGCGGATGGTTGGGATCGACGGCGATGGCGCAGACTTGGAACGCGACGGGCGATTTGCGCGACTGCGGTTCCCGAGTGTCATATCCAATGCTGCGGAGGCTCGTGATATACTAGTCAGTTTAGCGGCCGAGGCCCGCGGCAAATAAAGTGGGGTGAATTTGCTGGGTTGACTCTCCATATCCAGTGTTGAGAGTTGGAGTGTAGAGGTTTATTTTCCGGCCTCTTGACGATTTTGTCATTTGCGCTGGAACGGGGTTTGCTGGGCAAAATAGGGAGTTTATCGTGGAGAATTTGGGATTCCGACCCAGCCGCTTCGGGCTGGACAATCACGGCTTGGAGAAGGTTGAGCGGGCGCTTTGGAACTTGGGCACGCCGGGCCTATTTGAACATGCGCTGCGGCGCTCTGAGGGCCAGTTGACCAAACGTGGCGCTTTCATTGCGCTGACCGGCGAACACACGGGCCGTTCTCCCAACGACCGTTTTGTTATTGATGAACCCACGACCCACGATGACATCTGGTGGGGCGATGTGAATAAACCGATCAGCGTCGAACACTTCAACCAGTTACATGCCAAGGTTTTAGCGTATCTGAACGGGCGTGAGGTTTTTGTCCAAAACTGCTACGCGGGTGCTGACGCGGCGAACCGCCTGAAGGTTCGGGTGATCACGGAAAACGCTTGGCACAATCTGTTCGCCCGGAACATGTTCATTCAGCCGCCAGCAGATGAATTGGACAACTTCGAACCTGATTTCACCGTCCTGCAAGCGCCCAGCGTGACCGCGGACCCGGCCGCTGATGGCACCACGTCGCCGACATTCATTCTTGTGAATCTGGCGAAGCGGATGATCCTTGTGGGGGGGTCCGCCTATGCCGGGGAGATCAAGAAATCCATCTTCTCGGTCATGAACTACCTGATGCCGCCGCGCGACATCCTGCCTATGCATTGTTCGGCAAATATCGGTCCAGAAGGCGATTCGGCAATTTTCTTTGGCCTGTCGGGCACGGGCAAGACCACCTTGTCTGCTGACAGCTCCCGGGTGCTGATCGGTGATGATGAGCACGGTTGGGGCTCAAACGGCCTCTTCAATTTTGAGGGAGGTTGTTACGCCAAGACTATCAACCTGACCCACGAGGCCGAGCCTGAAATCTACGATCTTTGTCACACGTTTGGTTCGATCATCGAGAACGTGATGATGGATCCCGATACGCGTGAGCTTGATTTTTTCGACAGCACCTACTCGGAAAATGGACGAGTGAGTTATGACATCGCTAAGGTGCCGAACGCATCGGCAACCGGACAAGGCGGTCACCCGAAAAACATTGTCATGTTGACCTGCGACGCCTTTGGCGTGTTGCCACCGATCAGCCAACTGACGCCAGACCAGGCCATGTATCATTTCCTGAGCGGTTACACTGCGAAAGTGGCCGGAACAGAGCGTGGCTTGAAAGAGCCGGCGGCGACGTTTTCCACTTGCTTTGGAGCACCCTTCATGCCGCGCCACCCCACCGTTTATGCGAAGTTATTAGGGGACAAGATGGCTGATCATGATGCGAAGTGTTGGCTCGTCAACACGGGTTGGTCAGGTGGGGGTTATGGTGTCGGTGAGCGAATGAAAATTGCTTATACCCGGACTATGGTAAACGCTGCTCTTAATGGCAGCCTTGGTGAAGTCGAACTTGCTCCAGATTCTAACTTCGGTGTGTTGGTGCCGCAGACCTGCCCCGATGTTCCGGGTGAGGTTCTTAATCCAAGAAACACCTGGAGTGATGTTGGTGCTTACGATTCGCAGGCCCGTAATCTCACGCAACGCTTCGAGGATAATTTTAAGCAGTTTGAAGATCATGTAGACGAAAGCGTGAAAGCTGCAGCAATTCGTGCCGCTGCCTAGATCGTATTTTGGCCAAGACCTGCTATCGCACTTTTGTCGGCCTAAAATAGATTCCCGGAAGGCGGTCCGGCTCTTAGTATGCCGCAATTAATATATAGGGGAAATTAAACGGTTTAGCGAAGATTACATGATAACTAGGCGGAATATTGCGCCTGAATGCCGGCAATTAGAATCAGTCTGCCACATATATTTTCTGCAGACGGGTGCAATGATCGTTAGACCACGCCAATTGTGAGAAAACGTCATATTGTGCCTCGCCCATGGCGAATTATTGGCCATCGCATATCCTGAGAATTACAGCGGTTATGAAGACAATGTGACATATTCCGACCTGAAGGAAAACGGAGAGAGACGCGCTCAAAAGTCCAAAGGTTCCATCGAGCGCACAACCTCCAAGACACTTGCTGCGAAATCTTTTACCTCGACGTCCGGATTACTGGTGACCGCATCCAGGAAAGATAACATATCCTTTTCAATGATCCCGATTGTATTACCTGGATCGTACCCCTCACGCGACCAAGAAATCCGGTCGATGTTGTCGCCGTACCAGGTGCTGCCCGAGCTTGACTTCATGATGTCGAGCAGCGTTTTCGGATCCATGCCTAGGGCCATCGCCGCTGCGATCGCCTTGCGGACTGCCGCCACGCCCGTAATGGCAACGAAGTTATTGATCACTTTGCAGGTCATACCGCTACCCATAAATCCGAGATGGTTGACCTCTGTGCCCATTATTTCGAATAGGGGTGTCAAACACTCTACGACCCCGAGTTCGCCGCCGACCATAAAGGTTAGGGTGCCATCCTCCGCCCGAGCAGGTGCGCCGGACATGGCCGCATCAACCATAGTTACATCCTGCGGCAACCGATCCAAGATGTCCGGTAGGACCCTTGGTGACAAGGTTGAACTGCAGACGAACGTTTTTGGGTGGTTGGGCAGGGTGAACAAGGCTTGATCATCGAAGCAGAGTTCAAGGGTTTGTTGATGGTTCCTGACAACGGAGATGAGTATGTCTACCTTGGTGCCAAATTCAGCAGGATCGGAGATCATCCGGGACTGGAAGTCGCCAAACTCTTTTGTAGGCCGGATGTCGTATCCCCATACGTTCTGCCTCGCGGCCAGTAGCTGCTTTGCCATGGGAAGTCCCATGGAGCCGCAGCCAGCAATACCAATTGTTGGCTCTCTCATGCGCGGGCCGCGCTCACCAGAGCGTCAAACAGCTTCCGGTGTGGACTAGACGTCGCTGCAAATAACTCAGGATGCCATTGCACCCCGAGACAGAAACGGCGACTAGGAATTTCGATTCCCTCGATGACCCCATCTTCCGCTATGGCACTGATGGTCAAGGTGTCTGGGAAGGTTTTTAGGGCTTCCTTGTGCGCCGTATTGACCTGCAGGGCAACCGTCCCGAGAACCTTATGCAACTGAGTACCTTCCTTGATTGTTACATCGTGGGCCGGTTCCTCCGCTGGGCGTTCGTTCAAATGGTCAATAATGGTTGGTAGTTCATTACGGACATCGCGGTAGATAGTTGCACCCATGGTGGAGGCGATGACCTGCATACCGGCGCAAATGCCAAGTGTCGGTTTGTCCATATCCATGGACCGCTTGGCCAATTCGCGTTCAAAGGCGTAGCGCGGATGAACTGGTTCATCTGTGATTGGGGTTTCACCATAAAGGCTCGCTGGGAACGGATAGAATCCGCCGGGTAGGATCAGGCCTTGGCAAAATCCAAGGTAATCGTTCCAAGCTTCATCAAGGTACGGTATGGCTGTCGGTAAGCCGCCAGCTTGCCAGACAGCGTCAAAATAGGAACATCGCAGGGCATAATGGGGTCGTGACGAAAAATCACCCATTTCCTGATAATCCATTAGAAGCCCGATAACTGGACGCTCCGTCATTGCAGTGTTACTCCGCCAAAATTTTTGATAGGCTATGATGAGCAGCCCAAATTAAAGTCCGATTAATGGGTATTCTCTGATTCACTTTAGATAATCCATATGTTCAGAGTCATATAGGGGTCGAATGAGCGCACCGTGCTCCAAACTTGACCCCACCGATCTCGAACTCAAAGAATTTTGATGTGTATTGGACTATTGGGCCAATTGAGGGGTGCCCTGGGGTTGCGTTCTGGAAGGGCATAGTTTCCAATATTTCCTTTGCTGCCAAGTTAACGAGGATATCGTTGGTCAATATAGTGTCGCTGGAAATAGATGCCTGTTTCAGCTTTTGTACCAAGGCGGTCATCGACTTGAAGCATTATCTCTAGACTGGAGAACTCGTTCGTAAGATGACGTTTACCAATTTGTATAAGAATATTAAATGGGGTGGAAGTTGCAGATTCCCTTCGTTTGTGGACTCAATCGACATTATACAATTAAGCCGTTGTGTTGGGCAGCATGATGCGCATATTGTATCTGCAGCTAAACCTTTAGTTCTGAGCCTTAGCGTCTAATTCAGGGAGGAATAGACCACGATGAAACATAGTAAATTAAAATTGCTTGCTATTGCAGGTGCCGCGGTCGCTTGTGGCACGTTTGTTGCCGCGCCGGCTGTTGCCGCTGTGGATGGACCAGCTGTCACATGGAAATTCAATGTTTGGGGGAAAAAAAGAGCCTTTACCGCTGACGTAGAAGCGTGGAAAAAGCATGTCGAGGCTGAAACCAACGGAAAGTTTAAGATTAAGATTTACTATGGTGATCAGCTTGGCGGAAAGAAACAGAACCTGGACAACATCAAGGCGGGTGTTTTCGAGGCCTCAAAGGTTTGCTGGGCCTATCATGCTGGTAAAAACAAGGCGATGACAGTTTTGAATTTGCCATTTTTGCCCATTAAGAATTTTGACATGCAACGTAAGGTCGCTCAGACCATTCACGAAAATCCCATTGCAGCAGGTGAGATTAAGAAGAAATGGAATGTCTTTGCATTCTCTAGCTCGAATCTGCCGCAGTACGAGTTTCTCGGCCGGGGTAAGCCGCCGAAAAAACTGGAAGATTACAAAGGCATGACAGTTCGAGCCTTGGGTGGCATGGCAGGTGCTATGCGCGCCCTTGGGGCCTCTATCGCAACTATGACCGCTACGGAGGTTTACCAAGCTATTGATCGAGGCGCGGCCGATGCTGTGTCATTTCCATCGACTTATGCGCATTCTGCATACAAAATCGATGAAGTCGCAACATGGTTCACTTCGAATATGTCTCCGGGCACGAATGATTGCCCAAACGTTATAAGCCTCGCCGCTTGGGGTAAGCTTCCAGAGCAATACAAGAAGCTGATGTATCAAGCTCGTGAAAAAGGCTACGCAGCGCTGAAAGCTGCATATTCGGCAAAAGACAAGGTTAACCTGCCAAAATGGCGTAAGAACTTGACCGAAATTAAATATTCGGATGCTGAATTAGCGAGGTTTCAAGCAGTTGGCGGGCAACCCGTTTATGATAAGTGGGTAGCCAAACACAAGGGTGAGTTTGATGCGCAAGGCTTGCTTGATGCAGTGCTTGCCGCAGCAAAATAGTCAAAACGCCTAATTTCGTAAGCACGAAAATTTGACCATAAGGTCTATGCCGGGGTGAAAACCCCGGCATATCGCCTTGAGGGGGAGCAATGGTTGGGAATACCACTGAAAATACGTATTCAGATGACAGCTTGCTATCAAAGCTCGACCGGTCGTTGGCAAAAATCGAAGACTTTTTTACTCTTCTCGCAGCTATCGTCATTTTGGCTTTGATGCTATTTGGAACATTGAATGCTATTTTTCGTAAAGGGCCTAAAGTATTAACAGCTATATTTGAATCACTAAACATTCCTATTGAAATTTATAGTTTTCCGATCTGGGGATATACTGACCTAGTTCAATTATTTATGGTTGCATTTGCATTTCTCGCTATAGCAGGAATGCAACGTGTGGGTGGCCATATTCGGATGGAATTGGTAGTCCGAACAATGAGAGGACGCACACTTTGGATATCGGAGTGCATTGGGGTTGTGATTGCACTCTTTATAATGTGCGTGCTGGTTTATTACAGCTCAACTGCTTTTGGACGAGCTTTTGAACTTGGAGATTCCACAATCGCGGAAGAGATACCCACGTGGCCATCAAAATTGTGGGTTCCTATTGCATTCAGTGTTTTGCTGGCGCGTTTAACGTTACAAATATGGGGTTATGTGCGCCTTATTATTGACCCCACAGCAACACCAATAGCAGTACCGCTGATGCATAGTGAAGCTGAATTAGCGACCAAAGAAATTCAGGACGCATTTGGTGACGACCGAATCGAACCAAATGTGACGAAGGACTAGGGGGAATACAGTGGACGAGTTTCAGATAGGTATAATCGGTTCAGCGATTCTCATCGGCCTAGTCCTTATTGGTGTGAGAGTAGTCTATGCTTGCGCTCTCGTGGGCCTTCTGGGTTTGGTCACTATTATTGGTTGGACGGGTGGAGCAGGTAACGCGGGGATGATCCCGTATGCAAAAGGAACACTCTACCCGCTCTCTGTGCTTCCCATGTTCATTTTAATTGGTTTCCTGGCCTATCACGCGGGCATGACACAAAGCTTGTTTGATGCTGCACGAAAGTGTTTCGGCTGGGTTCCTGGCGGACTTGCTGTGGCCACAGTATTTGCTACCGCAGGCTTTGCAGCTGTATCCGGTGCTTCAACTGCGACCGCAGCTGTATTCTCGCGTGTGGCAATTCCAGAAATGTTAAAATATGGCTACAGTCAACGGTTGGCGGCGGGAGTAGTTGCAGCCGGAGGTACACTGGCTTCGCTGATTCCTCCAAGCGCGATACTAGTGATTTACGCAATTATTGTTGAGGAGTCGATAGGCAGGCTTCTAGTTGCCGGTTTCATACCAGGAATAGTGTCTGCAATAATTTATGCTGCTCTGATAATTTTTATGGCGGCTCGAAACCCTGAG
>DFRF01000117.1:17174-34271 GCA_002378125.1 Rhodospirillaceae bacterium UBA3470
GAAACCCTGAGCTTGGCCCGCCAGTAAAAGGGTTTACCTGGAACGATAGACTAAAATCGTTGCCGGGGACTTTACCGGTTGTCTTCGTTATTTTTATCATCTTCTTTTCTATGTATACGGGTACTGCGACGCCTACTGAGGCTGGCGCTCTGGGCTCAATGGTTGTGTTTATTATGGCGCTCGTTGGGGGCATGCAATGGCCCACCTTAAAGAATGCGCTACTTGAAACCGCTCGCCTCACAGTCATGATTTTTTCTTTAGTTTGGGGCGTCCTCATATTTGTTCGCTTTATGGGATTTGCTGAATTGCCGGCGGTATTTGCTGAATGGGTGGTCGCTCTTCCGTTCCCGCCAGTAGTTACAATGATTTGCATCCTAATGTTCTACGTCATTCTTGGCATGTTCATGGATGCTATCGGGATGCTGCTCCTAACGCTACCAGTTGTTTACCCTGCTGTTATTGGTTTAGGTTACGATCCGATTTGGTTCGGAATTGTCGTAGTTAAAATGTGTGAGGTTTGTCTGATTACTCCGCCGATTGGTCTTAACTGTTATGTTGTCGCTGGAGTTAGGCCAGATATACCTCTACAAGAAGTATTCCGTGGTATTGGCCCCTTCTTTATTGCTGATGTAATAACACTTGGCGTATTTTTGGCTTTCCCAGAGGTCATTACTTGGTTGCCGGATCTTATGATAAAGAGATAAAAATACTACTCCCCTGCCGTTTCTTTTCTCAGAAGTAATGTTTGGCTGCCTTCGAATACTCTCTCGCCTTTTTGGTTATGTATAGTGGAACTTAGAGTGACGACCCCTGTGGTTTTCTGCTCTTTCAATCCTGTGATTTCTAGAATGGGATAAACGGTATCTCCACTATAGACCGGCGCCAACACGCGCCCTGATAATTCCAACATTCCAATCAGAGATTTGTCTACTATATGTGGGAACATTCCGGCCCCTGGGGCGGTCTGGATCATTACCTGCATTGCGTGCGCTAGAAGTCCTGGATGGCCTTGAGCCTTGCAATATTCAACGTCGTAATGAATGGGGTGATTGTCCCCTGAGGCTAATTGGAATGCGGCAAAAAGAGCATCCGTCATTGTTCTAG
Organism: Rhodospirillaceae bacterium UBA3470; assembly: GCA_002378125.1. GTDB lineage: Bacteria > Pseudomonadota > Alphaproteobacteria > Rhodospirillales > Casp-alpha2 > UBA3470. Next base: position 18,279 of record DFRF01000117.1, read on the forward strand.
AGGGAATTGGAAACTTCTGGCCGATTTTCAGATCTTTGAAGTCGAGCGACTCACAAAGCCTATAGTCGTCAAAATTAACCGGACCGGTCATAATCATGTCCTTTCTGTAAGGTATTTTTATAGTGATTTGGTTCGCATTCTAGTGGGGCGCAAAGGATTGGAAAGTAGAGGATAGAAAAAATGATAAATTCCGTATCGGCACTCCTTGAAGGCGTCAAGGTGGTCGAACTCGGCCAGAGTGTGGCTGGTCCTTGGACCGGGACAATTATGGCGGACCTAGGGGCGACGGTGATCAAGATCGAGGCGCCCAATGGTGACTCGGCACGCAGTTGGGGGCCGCCTTTTATCCGGGGAGATGCGGCTGTATACCAGTTTATGAACCGCAACAAACTCGGTATGGTTCTTGACCTAAAAGATATCGGTGATCGGGACGTCTTCGACCGGTTGATTAGTGAAGCAGATGTCTTTGTCCACAACATGCGCCCTGGCTCTGTCGAAAAACTGCGGGTCGACGCCACGACCTTGCGGACGGCTTGGCCTTCCCTGATCTACGGCGACATGACAGCTTTTGGCTCCAGCGGCCCGATGGCCGGCCGGCCGGGCTATGAGATGGCGTTACAGGCCTATGGCGGCATAATGAGTATAACCGGCACGGAGGAGGGAGGGCCGGTTCGTGCTGGGCCGTCGCTTAACGATTTTGGTACCGGCATGTGGATGGCTATTGGGGTTTTAGCGGCGCTGGTCAGACGCGGTATTTCGGGCGAGGGCTGCGTGATCGAAACCTCGCTTTTAGAAACCGCTGTGAATTGGGTTGGACTGCAGATGACTAATTTTATCTTAGACGGCAAAGTTCCTGTTCGCATGGGTGCCGGACATGCACTTGTCTGCCCCTATGGGGCATATCAGACGTCTGATCAACCGATCATTATCGCAACTGGGTCAGACGCCTTGTTTGGACGATTGGCGGAAGCCCTTGGACATCCTGAATGGGCCGATGACTTCAACTACAAGACTATGGAGGACCGCTTGGCCCGTCGTGAAGAGGTGGACTCCATGGTCCAGGCTGTGGTGATAAAAAATTCAAGGGATCATTGGATCGATTGCCTCACGGCGCATGAAGTTCCCTGTACGCCGATTCAAGACTTAGCTGACCTTGTAGATGATCCTCAGGTCTCAGCAATAGGCCTGATGACAACTCCGTCAGACGGCGAGGTGCCCTTGGTCGGCCTCCCATTGTCAGTAAATGGCGTGAGGCCACCAATTAGGACCTCGGCGACAACTCTGGATTCCGCGCGGGAAACGGCCCGGCGGGCCGCCTCTGTGCCAGAAGAAAACAATTTGTTCGAGGTCCTATTCGAGGGAATGTCCGTTAAATAGGACGCGGAATGGTTGCGTCCTTGGGTGCCTTCGACAAAGGAATTGACTATTAATTTGAGTATCAGTCAGTTGCTGGAGACCTTGCCGCCTTATATCTTCATCGAGGGAGGTCGGAGGATCCCATGAGGTATTCGTCGATGGCTCTTGCACACTGACGGCCTTCTCGGATCGCCCAAACCACGAGGGACTGCCCGCGTCGCATATCGCCCGCAGCAAAGACCTTGTCAATTGACGTGGCATAGTCGTCCGTATTGGCGTTCACGTTACCATGGCTGTCGTAGTCGACGCCGAGACCGTTTAACATGCCTTCATGTAATGGATTAACGAAACCCATTGCGAGAAGTACAAGATCTGCCTTCAGTTCGAATTCGGAACCTTCAACTTCGGTCATTTCTCCGCCCATCCACTCCAGGCGGACGCATTTTAAGGCTGTGACCTTGCCGTCCTTGCCCTCGAAGGACTTGGTGGAGACAGACCAATCGCGCGCACAGCCTTCGTCCTGGGAAGATGACGTTCGCAGCTTCAGTGGCCAGTTGGGCCACGTGGTCCCTTTGTCTTCCTTCTCCGGCGGCTTTGGCATGATTTCCATCTGCGTGACCGAGGCCGCACCATGGCGGATTGAGGTGCCAACGCAATCCGAGCCCGTGTCGCCACCACCGATGACGATGACATGTTTGTTCTCTGCAGAGATTTCCAGGTTGTCGGTGATTTGCTCGCCGGAAACGCGGCGGTTCTGTTGGGTTAGGAATCGCATGGCGAAATGGATGCCGTCCAGCTCGCGGCCCTTGATGGAGAGATCGCGCGGTTGTTCGGACCCGCCCGTGAGCGCCACGGCGTCAAAATTTATTAGAAGGCTCATGGGGCTTACATCTTCACCCACGTGTGAGTTGGTGCGGAACACAACACCTTCGGCCTGCATTTGCCCCATGCGGCGGTCGATCAAGGACTTGGCCAACTTAAAGTCTGGAATGCCATAGCGGAGCAGACCACCGACTTTGATGTTCTTTTCAAACACTAGGACGCGGTGACCGGCGCGCACCAGTTGTTGCGCGCAGGCAAGGCCTGTTGGTCCTGACCCAACAATGGCGACGTGTTTGCCGGTAGAACGAGCGGAGATCTGGGGCTGGACCCAGCCTTCCTCCCAACCCCGATCAACGATGGCACATTCGATGGATTTTATGCTCACCGGCTCGTCAGTGATGTTCAGTGTGCATGCCGCCTCGCAGGGCGCAGGGCAGATGCGGCCGGTGAATTCCGGAAAATTGTTGGTGGAGTGCAGCACATCTAGAGCCTGGCGGTAATCGCCCCGATAAACCAGATCGTTCCAGTCTGGAATGATGTTGTTGACCGGACAACCCTGGTGACAGAAGGGAATGCCACAATCCATACAGCGCGCGCCTTGGCGGCTAAGTTCGTCGTTTGCCAGCGGCATGAGGAACTCATCAAAGTGCGTGATACGCTCGGCGACTGGCGTGAAGCTACGGTCCTGACGCGTGATCTCCATGAAACCGGTGGGCTTGCCCATCGTTTCGTCCCTTCCCTATCTCGGCTCTCACTCGCCGGCGGCAACCAGCGATTGTGTTTCTTCAGCGGCGGCTTCCATTTCGCGGATCGCACGCCGGTAATCCACAGGCATGATCTTAATAAACTTCGGCAGATATTCAGCCCAATTGTCGAGGATATGGCGCGCTCTAGTGCTACCTGTATAGAGCGCATGACGTTCGATCATCACGCGTAGGCGCCGAATATCACCCCTAAGCATATCGGACATGACCTCGGACAGGTCGTCTCTTTCCAACGCGGCATCGTTAACTTCTTCGGCCTGTAAGGGTTCTAATTCAACTTGAGCGAGATTGCAGCGTTTCTCAAAATCACCGTCTTCGTCCAGTATGTAAGCGACGCCACCTGACATGCCGGCTGCAAAATTGCGGCCCGTGGAGCCGATGACGACGACGCAGCCACCCGTCATATATTCGCAGCCATGATCGCCGACGCCTTCTACAACTGCCACCGCGCCTGAGTTGCGCACGGCGAAGCGTTCGCCGGCGACGCCCCGAAAATAGGTTTCGCCTGAGATCGCGCCGTAGAGTACGGTGTTTCCGATGATGATATTCTCTTCCGGCAGAATAGGGCTGTCGGCCGCTGGGTAGATGACGATGCGTCCGCCAGATAAGCCCTTACCAACATAGTCATTGGCGTCGCCCTCAAGTTCCAAGGTGATGCCTCGAGCCAGCCACGCGCCATAACTTTGACCCGCGGTACCCTTCATCTTGATGTGGATGGTATCGTCGGCAAGGCCCATGTGTCCGTAACGCCGTGCAACTTCCCCGGACAGCATGGTGCCTACGGTCCGATTGACATTCCGCACCGGGGTTTCGATGGTCACCGGTGTTTTGTTCTCCAGGGCCGGCGCAGCCTGTTCGATGAGCTTGTTGTCGAGCGCCTTCTCCAGGCCGTGATTTTGTTCTTCGCAGTTGTAGATGGCGACCTCGTCGCCGACTTGCGGCCTGGCGAATAGCTTGGAGAAGTCCAGGCCCTGTGCCTTCCAGTGGTCAATAGCCTGACGCATGTCCAGTCGATCCATGCGCCCGATCATATCGTTCATGGTGCGAAAGCCTAATTCCGCCATGATTTCGCGTACTTCTTCGGCGATGAACGTGAAGAAGTTGACAACGTGTTCCGGTTGCCCCGTGAACCGTTTGCGGAGTTTAGGGTCCTGTGTCGCGACGCCCACTGGGCAGGTGTTTAGATGGCACTTACGCATCATGATACAGCCCGATGAAATCAGCGCCGCCGTAGCGAAGCCAAACTCGTCCGCGCCCAACAGCGCCCCGATGACCACGTCGCGACCCGTGCGCAGGCCGCCGTCAACTTGTACGGCAATGCGGCCACGAAGCTGGTTTAAGACCAGGGTCTGGTGCGTTTCCGCCAGTCCGATTTCCCAGAAGGAACCCGCGTTCATAATCGAAGTCAGCGGGCTGGCGCCCGTGCCGCCGTCATTGCCAGAAATAGTCACGTGGTCTGCATGCGCCTTTGAGACGCCGGCGGCAACCGTGCCCACGCCTACTTCGGAAACCAGCTTTACGGAAATTCGTGCTTTTGGGTTGGCGTTCTTCAAATCATGGATGAGCTGCGCCAAATCCTCGATCGAGTAAATGTCGTGGTGCGGTGGGGGTGAGATCAAACCGACGCCTGGTGTGGAATGCCGCACGCGAGCAATCCATTCGTCGACTTTGTGACCGGGCAATTGGCCGCCTTCGCCGGGCTTCGCGCCCTGGGCCATCTTTATCTGAATGTCGTCCGAATTGACTAGGTATTCCGTGGTCACCCCGAACCGACCCGACGCTACCTGCTTGATCGCGGAGCGCATGGAGTCGCCGTTCTCCATAGACTCATATCGGGTCGCTTCCTCACCGCCTTCGCCCGTGTTCGATTTACCGCCGAGGCGGTTCATGGCGATGGCGAGGTTGGTGTGCGCTTCCCAAGAAATGGAACCGAACGACATGGCGCCAGTAGCGAACCGTTTCACGATCTCGGAGGCTGGTTCCACCGCTTCCAACGGCAAGGGCACGCCGGCACGCTTGAGGCGGAATAGACCGCGCAGACTCTTCAGTTTCTCATCTTGATCGTTGATCTTATTGGTGAAGGCCTTGAAACCGTTGTAATTTCCCGACCGGACCGAATGCTGCAGCGTGCCGACAGTTTCAGGGTTCCATACATGTTCTTCGCCGCGCAGCCGGAAGGCATATTCACCGCCCACGTCGAGCGCATTCGCCAAAACCGGATCGGGGCCAAAGGCGCCGGCATGACGGCGCACCGTCTCCTTGGCGATCTCGGCTAAACCCAGACCCTCGATCATCGTCGCGGTATTGGTGAAATAGGCATCAATGAAGGCACTCGACAGTCCAACCGCGTCGAAAATCTGCGCGCCGCAGTAGGACTGGTAGGTTGATATGCCCATCTTCGACATCACTTTGAGCATGCCCTTACCCACGGCCTTTACGTAGCGGGTGTGGATTTCGTCGACACTTAAATCTTCATCCAGGTCGCTACGAAGCGCTGTCAGCGTATCAAATGCGAGATAGGGGTTGATGGCTTCCGCGCCGTAGCCCGCTAGCAGGCAGAAGTCATGCACTTTACGGACTTCGCCGGTTTCTATAACTAGACCCACCTCGGTCCGCAAGCCCTCGCGGATCAGATGGTGGTGCACCGCCGCGGTGGCCAACAGGGCTGGAATAGCGACTCTGTCAGCATTAACGCTTCTGTCCGACAGAATCAAGATGTTGTGACCCTGGCTGACGGCGCGGGTGGCGCGCGCGCACAAGTTTTCAAGCGCAGCTTCCATGCCTTCCGGACCATTCGCCACCTGATAGCAGATGTCGGCAGTGAAGGTCTTAAAGGCGGAGTCCAGGAGGTTCTCGATGTGTCGGATTTTCTCCAGGTCGTTATTTGATAGGATCGGCTGGCTGACCTCCAAGCGCTTGTGGGCGCCCCCCGTTTCCAGATCCAACAGGTTTGGCCGGGGCCCAATCAAGGAGATCAGGGACATGACCGATTCTTCGCGGATTGGGTCGATTGGTGGGTTCGTCACTTGGGCAAAGTTCTGATGGAAGTAGTCGTAAAGCATCTTCGGCTTTCCCGAAAGCACCGCCGGCGGAATGTCGCGACCCATAGAACCAATAGGGTCCTGGCCGCTAACAGCCATAGGAGCGAGGAAGAACTTGATGTCCTCCTGCGTGTATCCGAACGCCTGCTGCTTATCCAACAACGTCTGGCGGTCTGGCGGCATGGCCGCCACTTCTTCGGGTAGGTCCTCGATACGGATCTGCGTGGTATCCAGCCAGTCCTGATAGGGCTTTGCCCCGGCCAGCGTATCCTTCAGTTCCTCGTCGTCGACGATGCGACCTTGCTCCAGGTCCAACAATAGCATCTTGCCGGGTTGTAGACGCCACTTTTCGACGATGTCCTTTTCAGCGAATGGCAGGACGCCGACTTCGGAGCCCAGCACTAGCTTGTCGTCGGCGGTGACGATGTAGCGCGCGGGGCGAAGCCCGTTGCGGTCGAGTGTTGCGCCGATCTGTTTTCCATCGGTGAAGGCAATGGCCGCCGGGCCGTCCCAGGGCTCCATGACAGCGGCATGATACTCATAGAAGGCTCGCCGTCGGTCGTCCATCAAGGGGTGGCCGTCCCATGCTTCGGGGATCATCATCATCATAGCGTGCGCCATTGAGTAGCCGCCGGCCAGAAGTAGTTCGAGGGCGTTATCGAAGGTCGCAGTGTCGGACGCTCCATCGCCAATCAGTGGCCAAAGCTTTTCCAGATCGTCGCCCAAGAGCTCTGACTTCATGGAGTGGCGTCGGGCCGCCATCCAATTGATGTTGCCACGCACAGTGTTGATCTCACCGTTATGACAGAGATAACGGAACGGCTGCGCCAATGCCCAAGATGGAAAGGTGTTGGTGGAGAACCGCTGGTGCACTAGGGCCAGCGCTGTCTGGTAGCGTTCGTCGCTGAGGTCGAGGAAGTACTTATCCACGTTCGGCGCTAGCATCATGCCCTTGTAGCAGATGGTCCGGGCCGACATGGATGGCATGTAGAATTGGGCGATACCCTCGAGATCGTCGTCCCAAACGAGGTGGTGGGCCTGTTTGCGGATGACGTAGAGTTTGCGCTCAAAAGAATCCGTTTCGGGGCAATTATTGCCACGGCCAACAAAGATTTGCCGGATCATAGGTTCCATGGGCTTTACGCTCTCGCCAAGCCATTTGTTGTCCACCGGCACATCGCGCCAGCCCAAAACTTCTTGCCCCTCGATTTCGACGGTGCGCTCGATAGCTTCGACGCAGACATTCATCTCGCGGCGTCCTCTCGGCAGGAACACCATGCCAACGGCGTAATTGCCGGCGGCGGGCAGCGTAAAACCCAGCTTTTCCGATTCCTCTCGAAAGAGAGTGTCGGGGATCTGCGTTAGGATGCCAGCGCCATCACCGCACAAGGGATCCGCACCAATAGCGCCCCGGTGGTCAAGATTAATCAGAATCTCGATGCCCTGGCGGACAATTTCATGGCTCTTGCGGTTTTTGATGTCCGCAATGAAGCCGAGCCCGCAATTATCATGCTCGTTCGCCGGGTCATATAGCCCTTGCTTTTGGGGCAAACCTGACGGCGATCGCCAATCCCGTTGGCGCATTGTTCGCTTGTCCTTTACTTTTGGTAGCCTGTTTAGATATCAAGGCTCGCCCGTACTTGCCAGCGGCATTTTTGTCTCGAAACGGACCTAAAAATCAGTCCAAATCATCGAGTTAAGAGCCTTAGTTCAGTTTTGGACTTGGGCTGTGAGGGCAAGGTTGATATAAGACACCAAGGTTCAGGGGAGTTCAAGTCTTGGATGTCGTGCATCTGATAGTATTGGCGGTAGTTCAGGGGGTTATGGAATTTCTGCCGGTCAGCTCATCTGGCCACTTGGTGCTGGTGCCGCTGTTTATGGATGTGCCCGATCACGGTCTCATGATGGATGTGGCGGTTCACGTTGGTACGCTGTTTGCCGTGCTTGTCTATTTCTGGCGCGATGTCGTTGACATAATCACCAGCCTAGGTCGCCTGTTGCGTGGCCGAAAAGACCCGGGCGTACATTTGGCGGGCCTGTTGCTCGTCGGCACCATTCCGGTAATCGCCGCGGGGTTGGCGCTCAACCACTACCATCCAGACGGATTCCGTAGCCTCAAGATAATCGGCTGGACAACATTTGGGTTCGGCCTCTTACTCCTGATCACCGATCAGTTTGGGATGACGCTCAGGCGGATCGAACACCTGCGCGTCGGCGACGCGGTGGTCATCGGTATTGTCCAGGTTCTCGCTCTGATCCCGGGCACCAGCCGGTCTGGAATCTGTATGACAACGGCCCGCATGATGGGCATGGAACGCCAGGAGGCGGCGCGTTTCGCGATGCTGTTGGGCATTCCGGCCATCGCCGGGGCAGGGACCTTGAAGGGCTTCGAGCTTTGGCAGATGGGCGATGCGCAGATGACGTCGGACGCGTTCATTGCCGGCGGACTTTCAATGGTTATGGCGCTCATTGCCATCGCCTTGATGATGGCTTGGCTGCGACGCGCAACCTTTACTATCTTTGCGGTCTATAGGCTTTTGCTGGGTGGCTTCCTGTTGGCGGTGGCCTACGGGTTCACCTGAGCGCCGTTAGTCGCCCAAATAGACAGAAGCGATTTCCCCGAAGATTGCCGCTGCGTCGTAGAGTGCGTCCAGCGCCACCCATTCATTGCGCTGCCCACTCATGCCTAGTTCGCCCGGACCGATGATTGCGCGCGGAACGCCCAGCGCTGGGGCAAGCACGCAGGAGTCGGAAAAGTAGCTGACCCCCCCCAAGGCCTTCGCCGTACCGCACACATTGTTGACCGCCGCCTGGCACGTGGCTATGAACGGGTCATCCGCATCGGCAACCACCGGCGGCTTTTCGTCCCGAACCGCGATGGTGATCCCAGGTCTGCCCAGCGTGTGGAGGGCGGACAACACACCATTCGTCGTCATCCCTGGCACGGTTCGGATATCCAGCGCGGCGCGCGCCGTATCGGGTGTTAGATTGACGGCGCTGCCGCCGTCGATAGTGTTGATGGCCAGCGATGCTGCCCCCAATAAGGGATGCGTTTGGTCTGCGAAGGGATTGTTGCGCACGGCGTCCAAGAAATTCATCAGCTTGAGGATGGCGTTTTCTCCCCCGCCGGCAGACGCGTGGCCGGGGGTTCCCGTGGCCGTGATGTCCAGCCAGAGCGCACCCGTTTCTGCGATCAGGAGATCGAGTGACGACGGCTCGCTCACCAACAGGGCCCCCGCGCCCTTAAGGTTGCCCCGTTCGATCATGCGTTTTGCACCGAGGCAGCTGGAGCTTTCGCCGGCTGAGAAGGCCAGGATTAAATCTCCCCCCAAAGCCTGCCCGCTTGCCTTGAGCTTCAGCGCCGCTGCCACCATGGCGGCCAGGCCCGATTTCATGTCGGCCGCGCCCCGGCCATAAAGCTTGCCGTCCACAACGTTCGCTCCGAAGGGATCATGGTTCCAGGCGCCACTGCCCTCATTGTTGCCAACCGGCATGGTGTCCGTATGCGCGGAAAAGATCAGTGCCGGCTTCGGGCCGCCGACAATGCGCGCCAAAACGTTGATCCGGTCGGGTGCGAATTCGTCTGTTACCGCATCAAAGCCGTGATCGCGGAGCCAACTGGCCAAGAACCGTGCCACCTCGGCCTCGTTCCCCGGCGGGTCGGGGCTCTCACGCTGAATTAGGCCGATCAGGAGGTCGGTGACTTCGGCCTGCGCCGACTCGTCCAGCGCCCATCTAGAGGCACTCAATACCCGGCCTCCAAATCGACAACGTTTAGGGGCGCCTCGCCCCGCTCGACCCGCCGGATGTTTTCAGCCACGTATTCTGCGGCCGAACGTGCGTCGGTGAGGCTTGCTGTATGCGGCGTCATACGCACCTTTGGGTGCGTCCAGTAGGGGTGGCCCGCTGGCAACGGCTCTTCATTGAACACATCTAGGCAGGCCCCGGCGATGTGGCCTACATCCAGCGCCGCCAACAAGTCGTCATCCACCACGTGTCCACCTCGCGCGCAGTTTATGACCACGGCGCCTTCCGGTAGCTTCGCCAGGTTGTTCGCGTTGATGATCTCTCGCGTCGCGTCGGTCAGGGGCAGCAGGCAGATCAGGATATCCGTCCCCGCCATGAAGGCATCGAAGCCGTCATTCCCGTGATAACTGGTTACACCGGCCATGTCCTTGGGTGACCGGCTCCATGACCTAATATCGAACTCTAGTGGCAACATTTTTTCTGCCGCGTCGCGACCCAACTCGCCCAGGCCCATGATGCCGATGCGTCGGTTGCGCGGGTCTACCTGCCGGAGCGCCTTCCAGGTCCCCGCAGCCTGTTGCGCTGCGTAGTCGCCCATCTTTCGATGGTAGTGGATCACGTTGTAGAGGATGTATTCGGTCATTCCCTGTACAAGCGAGCGGTCGACCATACGCGATATGGGAATGTGGGTGGGCAGATTTGGGTCCATCAACAATCCGTCGACACCGGCGCCTAATGATTGCACGTACTTCAGCCCTGACAGGCGCGAGAGCACGCTAAGCTGCGGTTTCCAAGCCAGGCAATAATCGACACTATTCAGATCGATCCCGCTGTCATCCGGCCAGACCAGGAACGTCATCTCGGGGAAATGCTTCCCCATCTCGTTCCGCCAATCCTCGGCGCGGTCCTCTTCAGAGACGAACATGATTTTCATGGATGGGGCTCCCCGGTCGGCTGGGTCAATGACGACAATATGATAGCCTCAGTCCTATCGAATCTGCCTAGGTTGGGCAACGTATGGTCGAAACGATTTGCAGGAGTCGGCAAAGACACGCATTTTGTCGGCTGTCCTGAAGGTTAACTGAATATCAGAGGCTTGAGATGAGTGGTTTCGGCGATCTACCCTCACATCTGTACCACCCCACTCTCATCTGCCTCCATCTTGAACGCCGCGGCCATGAGGGCCTGGGTGTAGGCCTCTTTGGGGTTGTCAATGACCTGGGCCGCCGGGCCGGCCTCAACCATGCGGCCTTCCTTCATGACGATGATTTCATGGCTGACGGCTCGGACGACCTTCAGGTCGTGGCTGATGAACATGTAGGCGAGGTCGTGCTTTTGCTGCAGGTCGCGCAAGAGCTCGACGATTTGCGCTTGGACCGACATGTCGAGGGCCGAAGTGGGCTCGTCCAAGACGATGAACTTGGGCTTTAGGACCAAAGCTCGGGCGATGGCGATACGCTGACGCTGGCCGCCGGAGAACTCGTGCGGGTAGCGTTCCTGCATCTCGGGTTCTAGGTCGACTTCCCGAAGGGCTTCATCGATGAGCGTGCGCCGCTCTTCATAGGAGCCGCCGAGGCCGTGGACCAAAAGGCCTTCTTCAACGATCTGACCAACCGATAGGCGAGGACTCAAGGAGCCATATGGGTCCTGGAAAACGATCTGCATTTCGCGCCGCAAGGGGCGGAGTTCCTTGAGTTGAAGGCCCTGGATGTCGCGGCCATGGAAGGTGATGCTACCCTCCGACTGTTCGAGCCGAATGAGGGCGCGGCCGAGGGTCGATTTGCCAGAACCCGATTCGCCCACCACGCCGAGGGTCTGGCCCTGCTTCACGTCAATGGAGATGCCGTCTACGGCCTTCACGTGGCCCACTATCTGACGCAAAACGCCTCTCTTGATAGGGAACCAGACCTTTATGTCGTCGCCCTTCATGACCGAAGGCGCGTCGGCGGGGGCGGGGCCGGGTTCTCCGTTTGGTTCGGCAGCCAGCAGGTGCTTAGTGTAGTCGTGTTCGGGCTGTTCGAAGATTTGTTCCGTGGGGCCCTGCTCCACAATGAGGCCGTCATTCATGACGCAGACCCGGTCGGCCATGCTCCGGACGATCCCCAGATCATGGGTGATGAACAGCATGGACATGTTGAGACGCTTCTGTATGTCACCCATGAGCTTCAAGACCTGTGCCTGGACCGTGACGTCCAGGGCCGTGGTCGGTTCATCGGCAATCAGGAGTTCGGGGTCGTTGGCCAAGGCCATGGCGATCATCACGCGCTGCTGCTGCCCGCCGGAGAACTCGTGTGGGAGCGCGGTCAGGCGTTCAGTGGCGCTTTCCAGGCCGACCAGGGTGAGGAGCTCCACCACGCGGGCGTGGGCCTGGTTGGGCGTTATATTTTTATGTAGCAGCAGGACCTCGGCGATCTGCCTATCAATGGAGTGAAGCGGGTTGAGGCTGGAGAGGGGTTCCTGGAAGATCATGGCAATGTCATCGCCGCGGAGTTGGCGCATCCGCCCGTCGGCGACGCCCATGAGTTCCTCGCCTTTGAACTTCACGGAGCCCGTTGGATGATGCGCCAGGGGGTAGGGCAGGAGCTGCATCACCGATAAGGCTGAGACGGATTTCCCTGATCCCGATTCTCCAACCAGTGCCACCGTCTCCCCACGATTGATGTGGAAGGAGACACCGCGCACGGCCTGCACCTCACTCGCGCCGCGGCCGAATGAGACGGAAAGATCGTTGATCGCCAGGAGTTTGCTCATCTATAGACCTTTCTGGGATCAAAGGCGTCACGCACGGCCTCACCGATGAACACCAGGAGTGAGAGCATAAGCGCGATGATGCAGAAGCCGGAAATCCCCAACCAGGGCGCGTCCAGGTTGGCCTTGCCTTGGTTCAACAGCTCCCCCAGTGACGGCGACCCGGCGGGAAGGCCAAAGCCTAAGAAGTCGAGCCCCGTCAGCGTAGTGATGGAGCCTGCCAGGGTGAACGGCATGAAGGTAATGGTGGCGACCATAGCGTTGGGTAGCACGTGCTTGTAGATAAGTAGGAGGTCGGAGACGCCCAAGGCCCGTGCGGCGCGGACGAAATCCAGGTTGCGGGCGCGCAGGAACTCGGCCCGGACTACACCGACGAAACCCATCCAGCTGAACAGCAAGAGAAGCACCAACAGCCACCAGAAATTAGGCGTGATAATACTTGCCAGGATGATCAGCAGATAAAGCACGGGCATGCCGGCCCAGATCTCGATGAAGCGTTGCCCCAACAGATCGATGAGGCCACCGTAAAACCCCTGGAACGCACCGACGGAGACGCCAACCATGGCGCTGATGATTGTCAATACGAAGCCAAACAGGACCGAGATACGGAAGCCATAAATGAGGCGCGCAACTACGTCGCGGCCCTGGTCGTCGGTGCCGAGCCAGTTGTCGGCGCTGGGTGGGGCGGGGGCTGGAACGGAAAGGGCGTAGTTCACCGTGTCGAAGCTGAAGCGGATGGGCGGCCACAGCATCCAACCCTTTTCGTTGATCAGCGCGGCGACGAATGCGTCGCGGTAGTCGGCCTCGGTCTGGAACTCGCCGCCAAAGGCTGTCTCCGGGTAGGCGACGAAGGCAGGAGTGTAAAACTCCCCATCGAAGCTGACCAAGAGCGGCTTGTCGTTGGCGATGACTTCGGCGAACAGGGTCACGATGAAGAACACCAGAAAGATCCAGAAGGATACGAAGCCCCGGCGGTTGCGTTTGAAGTTCTCGATACGCCGGCGCGTGATTGGTGTGATCTGCATCCCGAGGAACTTCTCGGTCTTCAGGGCCTGTTCGGTCGTGGCGGGATGGGCCGGAGTGTCGATCATGGCTAGACGTCCCGGGCCTCGAAATCAATCCGAGGATCAACGATATGATACATGATGTCGCCGATGATCCCCATTAGAAGCCCCAGCAGCGTGAAGAAATAAAGTGTGCCGAACATCAGCGGGTAGTCGCGCTTAACCACTGCCTCAAAGCCCAGGAGGCCGAGCCCGTCGAGGGAGAAGATCACCTCCGTCAGAAGCGCGCCGGTGAACAGGATGCCTATAAAGGCGCTCGGGAAGCCAGCGATAACGATCAGCATGGCATTCCGAAACACATGGCCGTAGAGCACCTGATTGCGTTTCAGGCCCTTGGCCCGGGCTGTGGTCACGTACTGTTTGTTAATCTCCTCGATGAAGGAGTTTTTGGTAAGCATGGTCAGGCCTGCAAACCCGCCGATGACCATGGAGATGACGGGCAGCGTCAAGTGCCAGAAATAATCTGCTACCTGCTGGATCCAGGTGAGGTCATCGAAATTGGGGGACGTGAGGCCGCGCAGTGGGAACCAGTCGAAATACCGTCCGCCGGCGAACAGGACGATCATCAGAATGGCAAAGAGGAAGCCAGGTATGGCGTTGCCCAAGATCACTACGCCCGAGGTCCAGACGTCGAAATGGGAGCCGTCGCGGACTGCCTTCGCCACGCCCAGGGGTATGGAGATGAGATAGACCAGGAGCGTCGTCCAGATCCCTAACGAGATGGAGACGGGCATCTTGTCGATGACCAGCTGCGCCACGGAGCGATCCTGGAAATAGCTGTCGCCGAAGTCGAACTTGATGTAGTTGCCCATCATCAGGAAGAAGCGCTCGTGGAAGGGCTTGTCCAAGCCGAACTGCTTCTCAATTTGTTTAATGAGCTCCTGCGGTAGGCCCTGGGCGCCACGGTAGCGGCTCGTGCCTCCGTCGACCGACTTGCCGGCAGCGGTCTTCGATTCCGTCGATGACTGGGTTTCGGCTCCCGCCTGGCCGCCGACGCGGGCGGTGGCGTCGACGCCTTCACCCGTGATCTGGGCGATCATTTGCTCCACCGGTCCGCCGGGTACGAACTGAATGACCATGAAGTTGATGACCATGATCCCCAAGAGTGTCGGGATGATCAACAGCAAGCGGCGGATAATGTAAGAGTACATGAGCCGATCCTAACGTGTTTCCGGCCTGGGAGCAGCTATTCCTTGGCCGACGCCAGCTTCTCCTTGAGGGCCCCGTTGAGCATGTCGTCCACCCACCAGGTGGTGAACTGGTTGCCTTGGGTGGGCGTGATCTTCGGCCGGCCGAACTTATTCCAGAAGGCGACCCGGTCGTACTTCGCGTGCCAGTGCGGGATCACCCAGTGGCCCCACTGCAGGACGCGGTCCAGGCTCTTTACGGCAGCGATCAAATCCTTTCGCGACGGCGCGGAAATAACCTTTTCGATGATCGCGTCGATGACGGGGTCCTTGATGCCGATGGTGTTGCGCCCGCCTTCAAGGTCCGCGGCTTCGGTACCCCAGAAGTTGCGTTGTTCGTTACCGGGAGATAGCGATTGGCCCCATCCGCCGACGATGACATCGAAGTCATAGGTCTGGATGCGGCGGCGGTATTGGGATGGGTCGACGGTCCGCACGCTGACCTTGACGCCCAGCTTCTCCAGGTTCTTAGCGAAGGGGAGAACGATGCGTTCGAACAGCGGACTGACTAGCAGCACCTCGAATCCGAGAGCTTGGCCCGTCGCGGCGTTGACCCGTTCGCCATCCTTGATCACCCAGCCCGCGTCCTTCAGTAGCTTTCCGGCCACGCGCAGGTTTTTTCGCATCTGCCGCGGGCCGCCGCCCTTCGGTGCCTGGTAGACCTTGGTGAAGACCTCATCGGGGACCTGACCCTTATAGGGCGTAAGTATCTTCAATTCGTCAGGCGACGGGAGTTCGGTCGCGGCTAATTCCGAATTGGAGAAGAAGCTGTGGGTGCGCGTGTACTGGCCATAGAACAGGGTCTTGTTGGACCATTCGAAATCGAAGCCGTAAGCAAGGGCCTGGCGCAGGCGCTTGTCTTTGAATATGTCGCGGCGCGTGTTGAAGACGAAGGCCTGCATGCCCGATGAGCGGTTGTGGGTGATTTCTTCCCTCTTAATTAGGCCCTGGCCGACGGCCTTAAAATTGTAGGCCGTGGCCCATGCCTTTGACGAGTTTTCCGAACGGTAGTCGTACTCGCCGGCCTTGAAAGCTTCCAGCGCGATGGTGTTGTCGCGATAATAGTCGAAACGGATGGTATCGAAGTTGTAGTTGCCCTTATGAACTGCTAGGTCCTTGCCCCAGTAGTCCTTGACCCGTTCGACGACGACGAAGCGGCCGGCTTCGAAGGATTTGATCTTATAGGGCCCCGAGCCGAGCGGCGGCTCTAACGTGGTCTTAGTGAAGTCCCTGTCCGCCCAATAGTGCTTAGGTAACACGGTTA
>DFRF01000217.1 GCA_002378125.1 Rhodospirillaceae bacterium UBA3470
GGGATCCAGGATTGGCTAAACGCCACTACGGAAAGCGCATGGCAGAGTAAGGGGCGGGAAAACAAACTGACCAAGACCTACACCCGTAAGGAGTTTAAAACCCTGCTGCATGAAGCTGGGTTTGCCAATATCCGAATCCGTCAAACACCGTTGCAACTGCGTGACGTGCCTATCGTCGGGCGGTTCTTGCTCAAGTTGGGCCTGACGTTTCTGGCGGAACGGCGCATCGGGCCGTTTGGCCGTATTATCATGGCGACCTTTAAGAAGTCATAAGCTGTTCATCGCCGAGGATTGGAAGTCATTCTGATCGTTTAAATTTTGCCTAGTCCATGCAATGATATTGGACGTACGCTCTTTACTGGAACACATGTATTGTCCCTTCTTGGAATCCTAAAAACGCTTCGACGCTCCCTTGGCAACTTCGTCGCGATCAGTCGTGGCCGAATTCTTCGTCGGACCCATGTCCCAACACCGCGCACCGCCGCCTGCATTGAAACGTCGCAACGCTGCAATCTGGCCTGCCGGTTCTGCGCTTATCCGAAACGTGGACCGGGAAATTTCATGAACTTAGCCCAGTTTCAAGAAACCGTAGAACAGATTGTTCATTACGGAAGTAAGGAAATTTGGCTCACGCCAATGCTTGGGGAGATCTTCGCGGATGCAAGTTGGACCGACAAACTCCAATACGTGGACGGCCATAGCAAGATCGAACGGTATGGCTTTTTCACTAACTTCATCTTGCCCTCTCCAAAAGATTTGGAAACACTGGTCAAACTCCGGAAACTAGGCTCCTTGCACATAAGCATATACGGTCACGATCGCGATTCTTTCCAAAAAATTACCCGAAAGGGCGAAGCCCAATATCAGCGCCTAATCGTCAATCTGGAAGTAATGACGTCGCTGTTAAAGTCAACTCGAACGGATTTAGAAATCCACGTCAGTATCCGGTCTACGAGAGGCATGACGATCAACAACTTGCCCGCGTCCGACATTGTTACGGCATTGCAAAGATTATCTGAAATCAGCGGCGCATCCATTATTGTGAGTCAAGATTATGACAATTGGGGTGGCACTGTTTCCGACGTCGATGTGGCGGAAATTGGAACCCCTTTGACCGACGGGCGCTTCATATACATGTTCGGTGCCTGCCAACTTCTGTTCTGTCCACCGCAGATCAGTGCTGACGGTGATTTGCGTGCTTGCGCGTGCCGGGATGTGGATGGATCGCTCACCATCGGAAATATTCACGACCGTCCGCTGAACGAACTCCATTCGTTTTCAAACCCAGCCTTTGTCAAAATCATCAATGACCAGCAAGCAGGACGATTCAGCGGCAATTGTCGCACCTGCTCCTTATACAGAAGCATTTACGATGGCCGTGTCGCGTCCGATGATCCGCGTTGGCCATTACTCCCTTTTTCCGAGGCCCAAGCCATCCTATCGAATCACGGTCAGCGATATCGAAATTAAGGATGCGCCTGCGCAGTCTCGGTGATCGCTTCCGTGTCCTCTGCCGCTCGTAATGTCCGTTCGACCTCAGCAGCGGCCTGTTGACGGGCCCACATATCCGCGTAAACGCCATCTGTGGCCAAAAGGTCCGGGTGGCGGCCACGCTCTACGATGGCGCCGCCAGACAGTACCAGGATCTCGTCCGCCTCGATGACCGTCGACAACCGGTGTGCGATCGTCAGGGTGGTTCGGTCCTTAGACACCTCGCGGAACGCGGTCAGTATTCCTTGTTCTGTCCGGCTGTCCAGCGCTGAGGTTGCTTCATCAAAGATGAGAATCTGTGGGTTCTTCAGCACTGTCCGTGCAATGGCGATCCGTTGCCGTTCACCGCCGGATAATTTCAGACCTCGTTCGCCGACGGTAGATTGGTAACCGTCCGGTAAGTCCATGATGAAGTCATGGATATGCGCAAGGCGCGCCGCGTCTTCAACTTGGGCGGGGGAAGCTTCGGGCCCACCATAGGCGATGTTGTAATAAATGGTGTCGTTAAACAGGACCGTGTCCTGGGGAACCATGCCTATGGCGCGTCTAAGGCTTTCTTGGGTTACGTCTCGGATATCCTGGCCGTCGATGGTGATTGTGCCGCCGGTAATATCGTAGAACCGGAACAACAATCGTGAAATTGTCGATTTTCCCGAGCCGCTTGCGCCGACGATAGCGACTGTTCCGCCCGACGGGACATGGAAACTGACATCCGCCAGGACGGGACGGCGCGGATCGTAGTCGAAGGTGACACTGTTGAAGACGACATGGCCCCCGTCGATGTTCAATTCGTTGGCGTTCGGGGAATCCTCAACCTCGGGATTCTCGGCCAGCAGCTGGAACATGGTCTCCATGTCCGTGAGCGAGCGTTTGATTTCCCTGTAAACGAAACCCAAGAAGTTCAGCGGCATGAACATCTGCAGCAGGTAGGCGTTGACAAGAACGAAATCGCCCATTGTCATGTTGCCATCGATCACGCTGTGCCCCGCCATGATCATGGCGATGGTCACGCCGGTCGCGATGATCGTGCCTTGGCCGATGTTGAGAAACGCCAGGGAGCTACCACTTTTCACGGCGGCATCCTCATAACGCTGAAGTGCGGTGTCGAAGCGCCGCGCCTCATGGTCCTCGTTGCCAAAGTATTTCACGGTTTCGAAGTTCAGCAAGCTGTCGATGGCCTTCGTGTTGGCGTCAGAATCCGTATCGTTCATGGCACGGCGGAACTGTGTTCGCCATTCGGTGATGAAGGTCGTCCACGCGATGTAGGCGACAAGGGTCAAAAGGGTTACGGCAGCGAAACGCCAACCGTAGAGGTTCCATAGAATGCCGCACACCATGAGAATTTCGATCAGGGTCGGCAGAATGTTGAACAGCATGAACCGGAGTAGAAATTCGATCCCCTTGGTTCCGCGTTCCACGGCGCGGGCTACGCCGCCAGTCTTGCGATCTAAATGAAACCGTAGCGATAAGGCGTGAAGGTGACGAAAGGTCCTGAGCCCTGCCAGGCGGATAGCCCGCTGGGCGACGCGTGTAAAAACGGCATCCCGCAGCTCACCAAAGGCGTCTGATAGCACGCGGAGAACGCCATAGGCGACCAGGAGGGAGATGGGCACCGCCAATAATTGGGCTTTCGGTTCGTTCAGGGCGTCTACTGCGTATTTGTAGAACATGGGCACGGCCACATTGGCGACCTTTGCTAGAACCAGTAGCACAAGCGCGAGGAGGACGCGGGCCCGCAATGACCAGGCGTCTTTAGGCCATATATAAGGCAATATAGCACCGATAGACTTGAGGCCGTCGCGGGGACCCTCCGGGGCCGTGGCTTGGTCACGAGAACGCATTGCTATGCCGCAACTCCAAATTGATGATTCGTAAGGATTTCGACAGTTTGGGGACTTTTAGATTTAGTCAGGAAACAGGACAAAAACAAACATCCGCACGATGGTTCCTATCGGGTTCTTAGTTGGCCGGGCTAGGCTAGAGTCGCTATGAGGTTGAAAACGGCCTTTTTGGATTGGAAAAGCAGTCGCCAAGTGGAGTAGCCTGTTTATATGAATGCCACCGGCTACAAGTTGGCGATTCCTCGGCGTCAATCTAAATCGATTCTCGGTATCTCGATCAGCGTGATATGGCGCTGCGCCGTCATTGGTATCATCCCCCTATTAGTATGGAGTTTGAGCGGACCCATGCCCATCACAAAATGGGAACGTGCCGGCGATCGCCACTATAAGGTTCGGTATGTTCCGGGGACAGATGAGGCGTGTCTGATCCTCAAAATCAATCACATTACGCCGGGCCTCGAGCCTTTCATCTGTTGGGACTGAGAATGGCTGAGGTTACCGATATCCAAACGTTTCTTGCTGGCATGAACTAGAGTATCAGACTGTACCTTGTGCTCAGCCGATGCAGAAACAGCTATATTCGCCGAGAATTACGGTTTCGCAATGGACGTTTCCACAAACAGTATCTTGGTCACGACCAAAATCGGGGAACAGTAAGCTGGTAGCCTGCGTCGTCCTGGCGACGACGAGCTTGGACGTCAATAATTGGGTCCATAAGAAGATCAGCGCGCGTAAGGTTTTCTTCGCCAGTCCGAAAGATACCCTGCGCTTAACAGGCATGAAGTTAGGTGGAGGCACACCACGCCCACTCTGCCTTACCGATCAGCTACCCGTCTGGCTCGATGCCGCGGTCATGACGCGTGAGACAATTATCCTGGGCGGAGGCGGCCGCGCGGTTGAGTTCGTCTTGGCATAGCAAGTCTGATACCATATTCGAAACGTCGAGCTTGTCGCGGGTGATAGCGCCGACCTTACCATCTTTTATTGATGGTGACTTTGAGAAGAAAAGGTCTCGCGCCGGTTTAAATTGAAGGGAACTTCAGAATTCGGTTTTCTAGCGAATGTTAGTTTTATCCATAGTCGTCAATTGTTTGCCTCACAGAACGCTGTGATTTATTCAGATCTAAAGTGCCAAACTGGGTCTTCTTGGTTCGGTGGGATTATTAGATTGGACGCCTTGGTATGAACGAACGCAACGTATCGCTGGATTTTCTCCGTTTTGCCGCAGCCATGATTGTTGCCGTTCCGCACCTGATCATTTTTTTTAAATTGTCAGACCATGCGGTAGATTTAGAAATTGTGACATCAATGGGTGTTGAGGTATTTTTTGCACTAAGCGGATTTGTCTTAGCCCCTTTAATATTTCGGATCGTAACCACACATGGCTCTGTGTATGAGAATACGAGGGTTTTCTTCATTCGTCGATGGATGCGGACCCTACCGCTCTTCTTCTTCAGCGCGGTACTGCATTTCGTCATATTTGATCCTGATTGGAATTTGCATGCATTCAGCTATTTTCTGTTTTTGCAGAATTTTGCCTGGAGCACGCCAAACTACGACTATTTTGCCGTATCCTGGTCTTTAGCAATCGAGGAGTGGTATTATGTTGTCCTTCCGCTATATTTGATTGCCTGTCGCCGTTATATCCATAAGAACAGGCCGTTGAATGAGAATAGTGTTTTCATATACACGGCGGCATTTGTACTTGTTTTCATCGGATTAAAGGCTGTCTACCCCTCAACCGGGGAAGAATGGGGCGCGGAACTACGCAGGGTGACGGTGTTTCGTCTCGACGCCATTGCGTTCGGAGCGCTTACCTTCCTTTTGGTTCAACGCAGATCATTTTTGGTAAATCCTGCGGTGCTCGCGATTTCTTTGCCGTTACAGGCATGGTTGGTGTATCTGCTATACGTGAGGATACTTTCAGGGGAGGCGACCCATTTCGAAGCGAATGTTCTGGTCTTCATACTGAGTGCCACCTTCTCGTGTGCCTTGGTAGCCTTTGCTCACGTGGCGGACCGATGGATGCCCGTCGTTTCCCGGCCAGCCAGTCTTTGGGGTGGCCGTGTATCCTATGGAATCTATCTATTTCATATTCCGATCGGCGTCATGATAACGATCGTTCCGGCAGATTTGCTTCCGGGGGGAAGTTGG
>DFRF01000109.1 GCA_002378125.1 Rhodospirillaceae bacterium UBA3470
CCATCGCCATGCGCCAGCTCAATCCTTTGTCCTCGACGCGGAGGGCTCTGCTCCACGACTTGGTATGGAGGAGTTCTTCTCCAGAATCCCAGACAATGTCTGGCGCGTAAAAGGTTACACGCGGCTCGAGAGCCAACCGGTGCTAATTCAATACACAATGGGCCAACTGGACATTACTGATGCAGAACCGCGCGATAACCATCACATGGTTTTTATAGGCCCGGACATGGATCGGGATGCCATCGAGAAGGGCTTTCGGGCGCTCTATGATGCCGCTAAAGCCGTGGCATGATTACCTCGGCGGCAGTGAACCTGGAGTATCAGCCGGACCCGCGGTCCCTGGCGGAGAAAGCCTATCAAATTCTCGTCCGCAAGATTATCCGATTGGAGCTGATGCCCGGCGAGCCCTTAGCTGATAAAGTCTTGATTGAAGAGCTGGGGATCGGTCGTACGCCCATTCGCGAGGCTTTGCAACGCCTCGCCGTAGAGGGACTTGTTGCCCATATTCCCAATCGCGGCATGTTCGTCACCGAAGTCAATGCCACCAATGCCCAGCATATTTATGAGTTCCGGTCCTTGATCGAGGGCAAGGCCGCAAGATTGGCCGCGACCCGGGCGACTGAAAAAGAGGTGCGTGACTTGACTGCTTTGCATCTTTCATTGGTGGAAGCCACTGAGGCCGATGACATCGATCGCTATGTCGATTGCGACCGCCAATTTTACTCAGTGTTGGCACGGGCGGCGCAGAACATTTACTTGGCAGAGGTCATCCCCCGATTGTTTAATCTGCACCTGCGTCTCTGGTTTATGATTTCCGAGAGGGTTGGCGGCTGGCATGAGATTGCCCGGGCCCACGAAGAGATGACCAAGGACGTGGTCGACGCTATCGCTCGACACGAGCCCGATGAAGCTGAGTTGGGGATCAAAATATATGTGCATCGCCGGCATCAAGACATTCGAGCCTTTCTTTAGGGCATGACCAATATGGAATATGTCGCGGGGGAACTGAAAAAGTGTGACGCCGCGTCATGCGCAACGCTCGGCCCATCATTTGCCCTATGCATGCAGTTCTGCGCGGTGTGGCACTGGTAACGTGGTAGCCTAAAACCATAATTTCTTGTCGGTATAGCCGGCTTAGTTGAGAGAGTTTGCGAGATGGCCAACATTGCGGAAAAGTCGGATTTCCAGAGTCCACGTCAGAATGTTATCGATTTTCTTGCCGATTTCACGGCGGAGACGACGCCGTTCTCGGCTGCCAAAGTTGATGATTTTCGCGAGATCCTACGTCCCGGTACAACGGTGTTCATCACGTTTCTTCCTGGATCTGATTTTGAAGACACCATTGCAATTGCGGCGCGTCTCAAGAAGGAAGGCTTAAATCCCGTTCCTCATTTGGCCGCCCGCAGTATTCCAGACGCGGCGTTCCTGGATGAGGGTTTGCGACGGTTAAGGGGGGAGGCGGACATTGACGAGGTTCTGACCATCGCCGGCGCGGTGGATCAACCGCTTGGCGCCTTCTCCGACTCCATGCAGGTTTTGGAGACGGGCCTTCTGGACAAGCACGGGATTAAGAGGATTGGTGTCGCCGGTCACCCGGAGGGCAGCCCAGACATGCCCGATGAGGCCATTGCCGCGGCTTTGACCTGGAAAAATGATTTTGCCAACCGTAGTGGTGCCGATGTCTATATCGTCACCCAGTTCTGTTTCGAAGCGGAACCCATTATAGCCTGGGACAAGGCCATACGTGCCGCTGGAAATGCCCTGCCGATCCGCATTGGCGTTCCGGGCCTGGCGACCATCAAGACGCTGCTCAACTACGCGAAGGCCTGCGGTATTGGAAACTCCATGATGTTTCTGAAGAAGCAGGCGCGGAATGTTGCCAAATTAATGAACGTATCGGCGCCCGATAAACTGTTAGTGGATTTGGCTAACTATAAAGCAACGGATCCGGATTGTGGTTTGATAGGCTGTCACATGTATCCGCTGGGCGGCGTCAAGAAGACGGCCAAATGGACCTACGCGGTGGTCGACGGTGAGTTTTCCATGAACCCTAAGGGTGACGGCTTCAGCCTGACGATGGAAATTTAATCATGAGGGCTTGTTCGAGGGCCCTTGCGCCTTGAATTACGTGTCGATCGTGTCGACACTCTTTGGGGCGGGGCCCAAGATTCAGGGGTGGACCATGAGGAGGTGGCCATGAGGGATGTCAATCGACGGGATTTTATCAAGACGGGAGCCGCTGGATTGGCAGCGGCAACGGTTGCCAGCGTAGCGCCCCCAACAAGCGCTTCCAAGACAACGGAGTATCCGGCCATCGATGTGGCGGCGCTCGACACGTTGGAGCCAGGGGCAGAGGTTGCGTTTGAATATCCAGATGCCAGCGCGCCGTCGGTTCTATTGCGTCTGAGGGAGGCAGTGCCTGGCGGGGTCGGTCCAGGAAAAGACATTGTTGCCTATTCCTTGTTGTGCACGCACAAGGGCTGCTCAGTAGATTTTCTGTCGGAACGGCAAATGCTTGTTTGTCCCTGTCACTGGAGCAGCTTCGATCCAGCCAAGAAAGGGCGTCTTATAATTGGGCAGGCAAGCCAATCGCTACCCATGGTCGAGCTTGAGGTCAGGGACGGAATGGTTCGTGCGGTGGGGATGGACGGTCTGATTTATGGGCGTCACACCAATATTCTCTGAGGTTTGGGCATGAGAAACGCACCCTTACCACCGCCCAACGCCCAGGTCGTCGAGACCGTATGCCAGTTTTGCATCGTTGGGTGTGGGTACCGAGTTTACAAGTGGCCGGTTGGGAAAGACGGTGGCCCCGGGCCGGATCAAAACGCCATGGCAGTGGACCTCCGTGAGCAGCAGGGACCGGATGGCGATTGGATCTCGCCCAATATGCATACGGTGGTGAAGGACAAGGCGGGCGCGTTCAACGTGGCGATCGTTCCGGACAAATCCTGCTCCGTTAACAGTGGGCTGGCCTCGGTACGCGGCGGCGGCCTGGCACAGACTCTCTATTCTCCAGATCGGGGCACCAAGGCGCGCCTAAGCATGCCGCAACTTCGCGAAGGTGGTGGTTTCTCTGATGCCGCATGGGACGAGGCTGTAGATCTGGGTGCGCAGGTTATAAAGGCCGTGATCGATAGATGGGGCCCCGACGCTGTAGGCATGAAATTTTTCGACCACGGTGGCGGTGGTGGCGGGTTCGAGAACAATTGGGCTGTCGGGCGCTTCTTTTTTGAGGGCGTCGGGACCCGTACCGCGTCCATTCACAACCGGCCTGCCTATAATAGCGAAGTGCATGCGGCTGGTGATGCCGGATTAGCGCCATTGACCAACGCGTATATCGATGCCCAGCTTGCGGACACAATCCTGATCGTCGGCGCTAACCCGTACGAGACGCAAACCAACTATTTTCTGAACCATATGATCCCGAATCTAAATGGGGAATCGCTGGATTTGAAGCGGTCAACCTTCCCCGGCGAGGCGGTGGCGTCAGGCCGCATGATTATTTTGGACCCACGTCGGACCATTTCGGTGGCGACCGCCGAAGCGGCGGCGGGCAAGGAAAACGTTCTACATCTGCAAATCGAGCCCGGCACCGATATTGCTGTTATGAACGCAATTGCGCGCACCGCTCTTGAACGCCGCTGGCACGATGTGGCTTTCATCAAAGAACGAGCAGAGTGGCAGACATTCGAAGCCTATCAGCGATCGTCCCTCGGCTCCGACCGCGATGCGGCGACGGTTGTCTCCGAAGCTGCCGCGTTGGCGGGCATTTTGGAGGCTGACATATACAAAGCTGCAGAGTGGATTGCCAAACCCAAGTCTGGTGGCGTCCGTCGCCGGACCCTGCTTCATTACGAAAAGGGTCTGATCTGGGGCGTCAAAAATTATGAGAATATCGCGTCCATCGTCGATCTGGGACTACTGACTGGGAATGTGGGCAAACCGGGAACTGGGATCAGCCGGCTTGGTGGACACCAGGAAGCCTACGTCCGTCCACCGTATCCTGGTGGCCGGCCGGCCCTGAACGTGGATGAGGCGGCTCGGCGCGGTGAAGCCAAGGTTTTCTGGGTCGGCGGTTGCAATCCTGTCTTGACCACGTTGCGCGCCGAAGCCGTCGAAGCCAATTTAATTGAGCGCGGTGCTCCTGTCTCGAAGGCGATCGCCGAGACTGCGGACAAACCTATCGGTGAGCGAGTGGCGGCGATTGTCGAGGCCTTAAAGGCGGGCGGCATGTTCATTCTCGCCCAAGACCTATATATGACGGCGACGGCGCGCCATGCCCATATGGTATTACCGGCCGCACAATGGGGAGAGATGAACCTTACGTCCATTAATGGCGAACGGCGGCTGCGATTGTATCCTAGGTTTATGGATCCGCCGGGCGAAGCGGAGCCAGACTGGGCCATCATGGGTAAATTCGCTCGTCGTCTCAACCAACTTTACAAGTACGACAACAATCCATTGATGGCGAACAAATTCCTCGACTTCGATTGGCGCGGCGATGAGGACGTATTCATTGATGCGCGTTACAGCTACAAGGGGGATGGCAACGACCCCATGGAGGGTTATGCGGGCATCACCTATGACCTGCTTCGTGATCTTGGGAACAATGGCATTCAGACACCGGTCCGCCTGGTCAACCAGGTGCCGGTGGGAACGGTCCGGCTATTTGAAGATGGCCGGTTTGGGACGCCGTCAGGTAAGGCTCGCTTCATACCGGCGCCCCGGCCTTGGCCCGGATATGCGGCCGCGGTTGAGCGTCAGCGGAAGACTTACCGGTTCTGGATCAACAACGGCCGGGTTAACCATATCTGGCAGACCAGCTACCATCACCGGCATATCGATTTTTATCGCGAGCGTTATCCCGTCCCCATGCTGGAGATGCATCCCGATGATGCCGCGGAGTTGGGCATCGCGCCAGGCGATGTCCTGCAGGTGTCAAACGATATGGGCTCGGTCGAAGCCATGGCTTATCCCTCGGACTCGGTCAAACGCAACCATGCGTTTATGCTTTTTGGACAGCCCCGGGGGGCGGCCGGCGATCTCGTCACCGATCACGTAGACCCGAAGACGACCATACCTTACTACAAAGGGGCATGGGCGGACATTCGCCGCAAGGGGGCCAAACCTGCGGAATTTGAGATGGCGTCGTTTTTGCCAAGGAATGTTGTGGAATGATCGGGCGTCGGTCCGTGCTGGTGGCCTTTGGTTTGCTGGTTGCAATCAACCTTGCCTCGCCAACCCGTGCGGAAATAAAACTAGTGCCCGGTGCGGATCTTCGGGGTGCGGATCTTCAGGGGGCAGACATATCCGGTGCCCAGTTAGCAGGGGCAAACCTGACTGGCGCGAACCTCTCCGGCGCGGACCTCAATGGAGCTGATCTTCGCGAGGCCTATCTCCGCGATGTGAACGCCGTTGGGGCTGATTTCACCAATGCGCAATTGGGGAATGTTGATCTGACCCGTGCTGATCTGACAGAAGCAGTATTTCGGAACGCCAATTTAACCTTGGCGACCTTGGATGTAGCGCGGGTGGCAAAGGCTGATTTCTCGAATGCACTAATGGCTGGCGCCCATATGTCGAAGGTGCGGGGCGCGGAAGCGAATTTTCAAAAGGCTGTTTTATCAGCCGCGAACCTAAGTCAGTCCGTATTCGTGGATGCGAACTTTGCTGAGGCTAACTTGGGCAGCCGCGGACAAGGCCATCCAGGGCCTGACGGGGCGGTCCTTCGCGGCACGGATTTCAGCGGCGCCAATCTTTCTAAGACCAATCTGGTTAATGCCAAGCTCAATCAAGCCATTCTAAAGAATACTGATCTTCGCGGTGCTAAAATGGGCTTTGCGGATTTAAGCTGGAGCCGCGCTGATGGTGCCAACTTTGCCGATGCGGATATGGGATGGGTCCGTGCCTATGCCGCGGGTATGAAGAGGGCCGGTTTTCGCGGCGCCAAGGTGTCGTTAGCCCAGTTCTCAGGCGCGGATTTGAGCGGCGCGGATTTTTCCAAAGCCCAATTCCAAAGAACGGATTTCACCCAGTCAAATCTGGATGGGGCGGTCTTTGACGATATCGACTTGGAAGAGGTGTATATTCGGGCCGCACGCAATGTGCCGGCTAAATTGATGGGAAGGAACGGCGAGTGAGCGAAGAGAGAGAGAACCCCATCGAGGAGACGCCTTTGTCCGAAGAGAATAGTGGCCCGCCCCAAAACAGCTTGTTGTCGGCTATGGCCGGAGAATACTTTGGGACTTTCGTGCTCGTGTTCTTTGGCGTGGGGTCGGTTAACGCGGCTGTGGCCACCGGCGCGCAAGCCGGATTGTGGCAAGTGGCGGTGGTTTGGGCGGTTGGCGTTAGCCTTGGTATTTACACGGCAGCATCTCTGTCCGGCGCGCATATCAACCCCGC
>DFRF01000001.1 GCA_002378125.1 Rhodospirillaceae bacterium UBA3470
GACCCAGCGTTGGCGGAAATGGTCCGGATCCTGCGCTCGCATGGCTGGACCCGCGACACCAAGGACCCAGGACCATTGAACGCCACGTATCCAGACATCGATCCGCGTTTTCTATTCGTCAACCTGGGCTACAACGTCCGTCCCACCGAAATGCAGGCGGCAATGGGCCTGGTCCAACTGCCAAATCTGGCTGGATATGTCAAAGCCCGCCGCGCCAACGCGGCGTACTGGACCGAGGCCCTGGCAGGCCACGCATCGGTGCTCGGCCTGCAGCGCGAGACTGAGGGCGGGCATCATTCATGGTTCGGGTTTCCGATGTCCATCGCCGCCGATGCGCCTTTCCGCACGGCGACTTTCCGTGCGTACCTGGAAGATGCAGGTATCGAGACCCGCCCAATCATCTGCGGCAACATCGCCAAGCAGCCGGGCCTGCAGGCTAACCCGCACCGCACGGTCGGCGACCTGAGCAAAGCGAGCCACGTAATGAGCCATGCCATTTCTATCGGCTGCCATCAGGCCATCGACGACGCGGCTCGCGCCTACGTGGCCGACCGGATTCTCGCCTTCATGGGCACCAATCAATAGGTCGTGCAGCTCGACTGGTTCGCTCTTAGTGGTCGACGCCAGCTAAACGGGGTACCCTAAATCCACCAGGACTGTGGACAATTGATCGAGATTTATCGTCAAATTATTATCCGCATCTGCATCGCAAATCATGTGGACGTTATCCAGACCCAGGGCGGCAAATCGCTTCGGCCCCGGACCAAAAGAGCGCTGATAGAGATGTTCTTCCGAGATAAATTCTAACAACTTGGTGCCCGGACGGGAAAAATCCATTATGTGAACCTGAGACCCCATGGCCGAAACCATGTACTTCGCGCGTTGCGCCAGATCGACCTGCTCGGCAAGGGACATCTGGGCTGGGTCAACCACCAAGTAGCCACGCTTGGCAAAAAACGCCGTTACATTAGCATCGTTCACGATCAATTTTGTCTTTGTATTGCGGCGAAGAAGATATACGGCTTCGGTAGGCGTTGTAGTGTGTGGCCCACCATGGGCCTCCAGGATCATGGCACGGTAAAGCCGCGCCAGCTTATCAGGAATAAACAGCTCTTTCCCATCCATGGTGCTGCCACCGGCGATGGTCGGAACGTACAACTTCTCACAGGCCAATGCATCGTTCTCTTCAAGCTCGATCAGACGACCGCTCGGACAGCCAAAGATCGAGAGGATTTCGCGCAAGGACGGCTGCAATCCGGCATTTGTCACTACCGGCACATCGCGCAGGTGATCGAACAGTTGTAGATGAATTGTCCGCATGACGTTAAAAACGATGAAGTGGCCCCATGTGCGATCTCCTCCCAACAGGAAGGCTTGCTCGGTCCGAATGACACGGCGCGGCCCTGTGTCATCGCGCAGACTTAGCTTACGCCGCGCCCTTGCACCATCATAGCAAAGACAATCCGCCAGCAGTTGGCCTTCGCAAATCGGAATGAAGTACTGCCCAAGTACAGTCGCGTCCTTCAACTCACACAACACGGCTGGCCAACGTTTATCCATATCGCGGAAGAACGGATGTGTCCGCACGGGCAAACCGCGCGTCCGGCAGAACGCAATGATGTCCAAATCCGCAGCGTAGGGCGTGGCGTCACCGTCAAACGCGGCCCCGGAACTCATCGTCCATCCTTGCCGATGTACAAAGTCCTCATCGATTTTCGTCCGATTGCCTAGGCAGCAGCAGCCGCGGAAACGTTCACGTAGTCACGAACATACGTGTCCAGCTTCTTCTTCGGATGCGAGGCGTAGGCTATCTCTTGGAGTTCCTTGCGACGCTCCGATGGGATGTCCTTACTCTCCAGCACACCACCTTCCTGTTTGCCGTAGCGATCCCAGTCATAGGATAGGATCTCCATACCATGCTGGCCGGACCGTCCTATGGTATAAAGCTCGGTCCCTGGGAATGGCACAGCAATAGGGAACGTGATGGAATAGAGGTTCAATTCGCCCGCGAGGTCGATCGCCTTGTGAACGGTTTCCTCCGTATCGCCCGGTAGACCAATGATAAAAGCACCGTAGGGGATGATCCCAGCACCCTTAGCCCAACCGATGGTCCGCTTCATATCGTCGGTTGTGATCTTCTTGCCGGTAGTGATTAGGACTTCTGTATCCGCGCTCTCAAGGCCGAAGAACGCGGCATAACAACCCGCTTCGCTCATCGCCTCAAGGAGTTCCTGGGTGGTGTGGCTGACCCGAGTGGAGCATCCCCAGGGTGTCTTCTTATTGAGACCGCGTTTCTTCATTTGGTGGAAGAACTCGCGCGCCCATTTCTTGTTGATCCCGAAGGTCTCATCTAGAAAACCGATCGCCGTGCAGCCGAATTCCTCAATATTTCGCTCGATCTCAGCAATCACTGATTCGGGTGGACGCATCCGGACCGTGCGCCCTGACGCGCGCATGCAAAAATTACACTGATAGGGACATCCGCGCTGGGCCAAGATGGGCAACTCCCTTTCAGAAAAGTGCGGCCAATTGCCACCGTACCGTGAAAGCTCGAATTCTTCCCAAGCGGGAAACGGCAAGGTTGAGATATCTTGTGTCCAGTTGGGCTGGAACGTGGTCTGGCCACGCATTACGACTCCCGGCACCTTAGCTAGACGGGTCGGATTGGTTGCGTATTCCACAATGTCGGCCAGCGTATCTTCTGCTTCGCCGCAGTATGCGAAATCAAAGGCCGGAAACTCATCAAGCGTTTCCAGGGGAATTGCGCTGGCGTGGACGCCGCCAATACTCACGACCGTATCAGGCACCGCTAATTTGATGCGCTCAGCTAAATATCCAGCCGCCTTAATGTGAACAGTGAACGCGGTGAACCCCACCAGGTTCGGCCGATGCGTCTTGACATAATCGATGAGGGCGTCGGCAGACACATTGTCGAACACCATGTCCATGAATTTTGCCCGTATCCCATGCTGCTTAGCTTTGGCCAGCAGATACCCTACTCCAATATTCGGGCTTTCCTGATTGGGGATGTCATCTTCAACACGCGCAGGCAGAAGGCGACTCTCTGAATCGCCGTCACCATAGCTGGGGTAGATGAACAAAACGTCGAGGGTACTTTCTGTATCCATGATTTGTTCCTTAACTCATTCTGCTATTGCCATTATAAGTGTTTAGACAGTCGAACGAACATATTTTTCAACCAATACCGTCCGTCAAGCGCGATCCATGCAATTTTCGCGTTTTACCATGGGGCTTCGGCATAATGGTTAACGGCTCTGACAATAATGTGAGCGAAGTGTTGGCCGATCTAAGTTACTATAGATACTAACACTTTCGCCTAAAGAAATCGTATACGCCAGCCCCATTGAGCGACATGGCCGGTGACAATGATTCAGGAGGCAGTCGTGGCTTGATCGGCGCGGTCCACGCCCTTCAATCCGCGGCCAGTAATCAAAACAATGACCAGTGCGATCGCCCCACAGACGCCGAATCCTGCGATCAACGGCACCACAGTTCCATCGAACAGTTGCCCAATGACGACAGCGAACGCGACAGCGATCAGGGTTGTCGCGGAGCCGACGACAGCGGCACCGACGCCTGCGATATGGCCCAAGGGCGCCATGGCCAGGGCGTTGAAGTTACTGAACAGCATGCCCATGCAATAGAGCGCGACGATGGCCCACCCGATAAACATCCACAATCCCACGGGCATCTGAAACGCCACGATCAGCAACAAAAATCCAAAACTCCAGATATTTAAAGCGATCAACGCCAAGTTCGACAGGCGCCGCATGCCGAACCGCAGAACCAAATTGGCATTGGTGAACGATGCCGCGCCCAACCCAACGGCCAGGATCGCAAAATACATAGGAAATAAGTCGGCGGCGTCATAGACCTCGTGGAAAATTTGTTGGGCTGTGCTTAGGTAGGTGAAAAAGGCACCAAAGACGACACCACCAGCAAGTATGTAACCGCTCGAGGCGCGCTGACGGAAAACCTCGAGGGCAGCGGTCAAGTTGCCGGCCAGCGATAGTTCCCTTCGCTGATCATGGGCCAGGGTTTCCGGCTGACGGATAGCAAGCCAGACAAAGCCAATGCCGGCCACAATTAGTAAGGCGACGAAAATACCGCGCCAATGAGCGAAGATCATGATGCCCTGGCCGAGGGCCGGCGCGATCATTGGAACTGTAATAAACACGACCATGACGAATGACATGATCCTCGCCATGGCGCGTCCCTCGTATTGGTCGCGAACCAAGGCGACAGTGACGATGCGCGGGCCCGCTGCGCCGAAACCCTGCAGCACGCGGCCGGCAAGCATAATCTCGAAATTGGGCGAAATAATCGAGATGCAGCAACCGATGGCGAACAAGCTCAAACCGAGGTAAATGATTGGTTTGCGACCCAAGGAGTCGGAGAGCGGTCCCGATAGGAGCTGACCAACGCTCAACCCAACGAAGAACCCACCAATTAGCAATTGCGTATCATTGGCTCGCTCGACGCCGAACGCACCGCCTATGTTGGTGAGAGCCGGCAGAATAATGTCGGTCCCCAGAGCAACTAGCGAAATCAGCGTCGCGACCAAGACGACGAACTCGGTTCGGTTCAAAGATTGAGTCGGCGTCACGAGATACTGTCCCCTGCTCCAGCGGTGCGCTCGTAGCACAAGAAAATGAAGTGGTCGATACTTGCCTTCGCGGGCATGGCTTTGGACACTTAAACTGCGCCTACATCCTGTGCAGGAGGACAACGTGGTATTGGCTGATGCGAGCGAGCTGAGCGAGCCTTTTTCCTGGCCAGCGTCCGGGGCGACCAGGGTGCCGTTCCGACTCTTTTCCGATCCCGAGATTTACGCCCTGGAACAGCAACGCATCTTCCGTGGCCGGGTCTGGAATTATCTGTGCCTAGAGATCGATATTCCAAATCCGGGAGACTTCAAAACGACCTTCATCGGAGAAACCCCTATCGTCGTGATTCGCGATGAGAACGGCGACATCAACGCACTAGTCAATCGCTGCGCGCATAAGGGCGCGCTAGTGTGTCTCCAGGAACGTGGTAACAAGGCCAAGAACGGTATGACCTGCGTCTACCATTCGTGGACCTATGATTTGCGTGGCCAGCTAAAAGGTATTGCCTTCCGCAACGGGATCAAGGGCAAGGGTGGCATGCCCGATGACTTCGACCCAGCTAAGCACCGCATGCAGCGGATTAATGTGGAAATTTATTGCGGCCTGGTATTCGGCTCCTTCGCCGACGACATGCCGTCCATGGAAGACTATTTGGGTGAAAAACTCAGCTGGATGGTAAAGCGTAATTTCGACCGGCCGCTGAAGCCCTTGGGCGTACACAGCCAGATCATCCACAACAACTGGAAGCTTTACGCTGAAAACGTCCGCGATTCCTATCATGCGACGTTGTTGCACACCTTCTATGTGACCTTCAAGGTGAACCGGATGGATATGGACGGCGGCATTGTCATGGGTGACGACAAGTGGCACCACATCTCCTATGCGAAGCGCCATGAACTGGATGAATCGGACGAATACGACAAGGCAGGCGTCCACGCTGCTCAATATGAATCGAAGCTGTCCGGCCCAGAGCTCCTGAAGGCCTGGGACGAGTTTCCGGACGGCATCACCCATTGCATCCAGACGGTCTTCCCTAACCTGACCTTCCATTACACGTTGAATTCCTTGTGCGTGCGGTTCTTCGTACCTCGCGGCGTCGATGAGACGGAACTTTTTTGGATCTATCTAGGTTACGAAGACGACACGGAAGAACAAACACGCATGCGCGTCGTGCAGGGGAACCTGACGGGTACGGCTGGGCTAGTCAGCCTGGAAGACGGTTGCATCAACGAATTCGTGCAGCGCGGCACTCACATGAGCGCCGACAAGGAGGCATTCCTTGAGATGGGCGGACGCGATGCAGAAAGTTCTGGAAATTCCCGTGCCACGGAGGCCGCCATCCGCGGTTTCTGGGAAGGCTATTGTGGGATCATGGGGTTCCGGTGAGGCCAGGGCCATGAGCATCTTCCCCGCCGACGTCGCCAATTCAAACGCCACCCCGGTCACTGACCCGATCATTCGTCAGCAGGTTGAGGACCTGCTGATCGACTATGTCCACGCCGTCGATGACTTTGAATTGGACCGTTGGCCCAACTTCTTTACCGAGGATGGCATCTACCAGATCATCCCGCGCGAGAGCTACGACCAGAACTTGCCGCTGGGCATCCTGTTCTGCGACGGCCGCGGCATGATGGTGGACCGCATCCTGGCGCTGGAGACCGCCAACATATTTGAACCGCACACCAACAGCCACATCACCGGCCGACCAAAGCTGTCCCAGAACGACGATGACACCATCAACGCACGGTCGAACTTCAACATCACCCGAACTATGCAGGACGGCCGCATGGAGATCTACGCCACGGGCAAGTATATAGACGTGATCACGTTAGCGGGCGACAAGCCGCTGTTTCAAGACCGCAGGGTGGTTCTAGAATCCCGCCGCGTCGATATCTTGCTGGTATATCCACTTTAACGCTATCCTCCGACCAGACCTGAATATCTTAGGGCTTAAGTTTTTAGGTCATGAGAGGGACATCTCGCGTTGGGCCCGCTGAACCGCGACCCCCCCACGAACGGCGCTTCGGGGTTCAGACGAGTGTGGACAGCACTCCCGTGCCAACCCTGGCTCAGATTTCGAGTTTTAAAAAAGGTCGGCAACCAGAATGTCCGGTTAAACATCGAGACCAAGATCGCACCGCCCGATCCCAAGGTCTTACCGGCGACAGCCGTATTCGCCCACACTGTCCTCTAAATCATCTGCGCCCATGATCTCGTCGACCGCCTGACCCCCTCATCCTTCGATTGCTGCACGTCGAAGTAAGTCCAAGTCCAGTCCTCCAGTACCCGGGTATCCTAACTCAGCTCTCAGCAAAACTGGTTCGACAACACCCAGGAAGATAAATCCAGCCTCTCTCCTTGCGTCGCGGGTCTGGATGTGGACGATTTCAGCGGCAGCATCCGAGATATATTCGTGGCCGCCGATGGAAGCGTCTGGTCTTACTATAATTGCGAGGCGGCACCCAAAACATTGTCCGGATTCAGGAGTTCAATCTGCAGGTGAAGGTCCGAGCCTTCAACAACACGCGGCGCATGGAAGAACTGATCGGCATCGCCGTCGATGTGGTCATCACCTACAACACGGATCGATTACGCGCCGTCGCGTAAGCCCGCGGGCATATTGGGCCGACACCGGCCAAACCATGAATACGTCTAGTTTTTGTAGGACGGGTCCACCCGGTCCATCTGTCGAATCAGACCAGGCCATTCCACTTCGCCAATGGTCCGGAAACCCTTTTCAGAATTGTTGAAAATGTTGCGTTCGATGGTCACACGTTGCACCTCTTCGGGAATCTCCATCACTTCTGCTCCAGATTTCTGATGGGCCAGCTGCATCCGGCAGGCCCGTTCCGCCCGGTACATCCACATGAACGCCTCGCCTGCCGTGACGCCGACGCTCAATAGTCCGTGGTTACGCAAGACCAGAATCCGTTTGTCACCAAGGTCACGAGCCAGGCGCTCGCGCTCGTCCAAGTCTGTGGCGATACCTTCATAATCGTGATAGCCGGTCTGCGCGATGACGACCAGGGAATGCTGGGTTAGGGGCAGAATGCCCTCGCGCTGAACCGCGACACCGGTGCCAGCGGCCGTATGAGTGTGTATGACGAAATTGATATCCGACTTCGCCGCATGGACGGCACTATGGATAGTGAAACCGGCCGGATTGATACCGTTGTCCGACTGATCCAATTCGTTGCCGTCCTCATCCACCTTCACAAGGCTGGAGGCCGTAATCTCTTCGAAGAGGAAACCGTAGGGATTGAGCAGAAAGGTATCTGACTGATCAGGAATCCGCGCCGAAATATGCGTCCCAAACAGGTCCGACCAGCCATAGTGATGGACCAAACGGTAAAGCGCCGCCAAGTCGACCCGGGTTTGCCACTCGGCTTCGCTCATATTCGATTGCAATTGCGCCACGCTCATCAGTCCCTCCTTGCCGTTCGGGCATCCGTATCCCTCAAGAAGCGCAAGCTTTAACGGAACCCGGCATTCGGTCAACTGGTCCCATTTCACGTGGAGCTCGGAATACCATGGACAATCGGGCCGCGATGCTTCTACATCATCGATAATGAAGTCCACTAATGTCACCCGAATTGAACATCTTGTCCCCCAGTCGGAACGCTGGGCTCGTCAAGGGCACACGGGTGGCGTCTTGTGGTTCACGGGCTTACCCGCTTCCGGTAAATCGACGCTAGTGTTCGGACTGGAAGCTCGCCTCTTCGAGGCCGGATTTGAAACCTACGCATTCGACAGCACACGGCTTCGCCAGGGACTGAACAAGGACTTGGGCTATTCCCGGGAGGACCGCCGTGAGAATATTCGCCGCGCCAGCGAGTTAGCCGCGGTCATGGCCCACGCCGGTCTTGTGGTGATTACGGGGTTCATCTCACCCTATGCGGAAGATCGCGCGGAGGCTCGCGTGACGTGCGGCGCACACTTCCACGAGGTCTACCTGGACGCTTCTCCGGCCGCATGTGAAGCTCGTGATTCACGGGGGCGCTACGCCGCCGCCCGTGATGGCCAGCTTAGGGGTTTTACCGGGATCGACGCCCCCTACGACATTCCTGAATCACCAGATTTTACGCTGCCCACGGCTGCCATGCCGATCGCCGACTGCCTAGATCAACTAACGGCTTTTGCAATATCTAAATTCCGTCCCGATGGCCCGGGTTGACCCGGCGTTCTCGCCTTAGAAAACCGGCACCGCTCTCAATTCACTCCGGTATGAATTAGTGTGAACCTACTGCACCCCGTTCGAGCAGGTCCTGCTAAACCTGTTATTCAATACAGTTAAAGATAACAACGACGGCAGCAGCGTCCGCATCACCACCAACCTTGAACGCAAGGCATGCTCCGTGTCAGGCGTCAGCGCATCAACATCTTAAGCGATGCCAGCGACCCGGCCGCCTGACCCACTTATTTCGGCGTCGGCGGATTGCCCGGGATCGGCAGCCCCTGCATGCTCGGGTGGCTCCGTGCGTATTGCGGTGCAAATGCCGCCTGGGCGCGAAGTTCGTCTGCCGCATGCCAGACCCAGTGGGGGTCGTAGAGAAAGCCGCGGGCCAACGCCACCATATCCGCCTGTCCGGAGCGGATGATCGCTTCCGCTTGACGGGCCTGGGTGATCTGCCCCACGGCCATTGTTTTCACGCCCGTTTCGCGGCGGATATCAGCGGCGAACCCAGTCTGGTACCCGGGGCCGGCGTCGATGTCCTGCATTGGCGAATTGCCGCCCGATGAGCAATCGATGAAGTCGCAATCCTTGGCCTTTAGGGCTTCGGCGAAGGTGATAGAATCTTCAAGGCTCCACCCTCCCTCCACCCAGTCAATGGAGGAAATGCGCACGCCAAGCGGCAGTTCGTCCGGCCAGGCGGCGCGCACCGCATCGAAAACATCCAGCGGGAAACGCATTCGGTTCTCGAGGCTTCCGCCGTAGCTGTCCGTTCGCTGGTTGGAGATGGGGGAGAGGAATTGCTGCAGTAGGTAGCCGTGCGCCATGTGTATTTCGATCACGTCATATCCAATACGCACACAACGTTCGGTAGCATCCACGAAGGCCTGCTTGATGCGAGCCAGGCCTTCATCGTCCAGCGCCTCTGGCGTTTGCCAGCCATCCGCATAGGCGATATCGGTCGGACCGACAACAGGCCAACCCTGTTCGTGGTCGGGCGCGAACTGGGCGCCCCCGTTCCATGGCACGTCGCAGGATGCTTTGCGCCCGGCATGGGCCAACTGCATACCGATCTTGGCATTGCCATAGCCCCGGCAGAATTCGGTGATGTCCTTGAACTTCGCTTCCTGTTCATCGTTCCATAGTCCCGTGCAGCCCGGCGTTATCCGCCCGGCAGCTTCGACACCAGTGGCTTCGACAAACACCAAGCCAGGTCCGGCAACAGCGAATTGGCCAAGGTGCATGAGATGCCAATCGGTGGGCGTTCCTTCAACGGCTGAGTATTGACACATTGGGGCGACAATAACGCGGTTCGAGAGCTCGACGCTGCGCAGTTCGATAGGCAAAAACAAGTGACTGGCCATGGGGTCCTCATAACGGATATGGAAAATTCAGACAGGAAACTGGCCTAGTCAATCCCATCACTCAAGCATCAATTTGGATCATGATTTTAAATCTAAGATACGTAATCGAACGACCGTTCAGGAATCCTGATAAGCAATCTCCAATACCTCGATATTTATGACGCCCTGCGGCGTGTGCAGCTTCGCGATGTCGCCAATCCGGCGCTGCATAAGGGCTTTGGCAATAGGCGACACCCAACTCACCTCGCCCTCTTCAAGGCGCGCCTCATCTACACCGACGATGCGGACCGTGCGTTCATTGTCATCATCGTCGCAATAGGTGACGGTGGCGCCAAAAAAGACCTGCTCACGGTTGGTCTGGAGCACCGGGTCCACGGGTTCGGCAATCTCCATCCGCTTCAGTATGAACCGGATGCGCCGGTCGATCTCCCGGAGTTTTTTCTTGCCGTAAATATAGTCGCCGTTCTCGGATCGGTCCCCATTGCCCGCAGCCCAGGACACCACTTCTACAATCTTCGGTCGTTCGACACTGTTCAGATGTTTGAGTTCCGCCTGCAACCGCGCTAGCCCGGCCAAGGTGATGTAGTTCTTCGCGCCGCGCGGTAGGCTGAGACCGTCGTCCGGTTCGATCTCTTCCGGTTCCGTTTCCTTTGTGAAGGCCTTACTCACCTGGGCGTCATTCCCAACCGC
>DFRF01000075.1 GCA_002378125.1 Rhodospirillaceae bacterium UBA3470
CGTTCCAGGCCCATGCCCGTGTCGATGGACGGTTTCGGAAGTTCGATCCGTTCCTCCGCGGCAACCTGTTCGAATTGCATGAACACGAGGTTCCAAATTTCGATGAATCGATCACCGTCTTCATCCGGCGAACCCGGCGGACCACCTGGAATCTCGTCGCCGTGGTCATAAAAAATTTCCGAGCACGGGCCGCACGGTCCCGTATCGCCCATGGCCCAGAAATTATCCGAAGTAGGAATACGGATGATCTTGTCGTCCGACAAGCCTGCAATCTTCCGCCAAAGCGCCGCTGCATCCTCATCCGATGAATGAACCGTCACTAGGAGTTTCTTCTCGGGCAACCCGTACTCCTTAGTGATTAAATTCCACGCCAGTTCGATAGCGTGTTCCTTGAAATAATCGCCAAAGGAGAAATTACCGAGCATCTCGAAGAACGTGTGGTGACGCGCAGTGTACCCGACGTTCTCAAGATCGTTGTGCTTGCCGCCAGCCCGAACACATTTCTGTGAAGTGACGGCACGCTGATAATCCCGAGATTCCAGGCCAGTAAAAATATTCTTAAACTGCACCATGCCGGCGTTCGTGAACATCAGCGTCGGGTCGTTCATCGGTACCAATGGCGACGAGGCCACCACCTCATGCTCGTTAGCGGCGAAGTAATCCAGGAAAGCCTTCCGAATATCATTGACCGTCTGCATGGCCGGCATCCTTAACTGTCAAAAACACAAACAAACTCAAAGGCTTCTGCCCGCGGCAAGCCCTCGGGACCGAGTCGAACGGTTTTACCGGGTTGGCTGGAGGGTGTCCAGACAGACAACGTTAGATTTCCAGCAGACCACGTGGCTTTTAAGGGGGTGAATTTAAACCGGAAGAACGAAACGCAGCCCAAGTCTCAAAAGGGAATTTCGAGCCGCGTCGTTCGGGCCCAGACATTAATATGGTGAGAACAACGCGCACAAAACCAGGATGAGCACCCTACTCAAGGGTTTGAATGGAGGCGAGGCGACATACTGTCGTCCCCAACGCCGGGATCGTGGTTCGTTTACTCAGCCGCTGCCTCATCGCCGGACGTCTCAATATCGGTCTCCCCCAAGTCGGAGACCATTTCACCAGGGCCGGCCATCATTTCTTCAGACAACAAACCGGCGTTGGCCCGAATTTGATTCTCGATATCCTGGGCCACCTCTGGATTGTCACGAAGGAAGGTCTTGGCATTCTCACGACCTTGACCGATGCGTTGGCTGTCATAGGAGAACCAAGATCCAGATTTTTCAACAATGCCTGCCTTGACGCCGAAATCCAGAAGTTCGCCCATCTTAGACACGCCTTCACCATACATGATGTCAAATTCGATCATCTTGAAGGGCGGGGCCATCTTGTTCTTCACGACCTTAACCCGGGTCTGGTTGCCTACCACTTCGTCACGGTCCTTTATGGCGCCAATGCGACGAATCTCCATTCGGATGGAGGAATAGAACTTCAGCGCGTTGCCGCCTGAAGTGGTTTCCGGATTACCGAACATGACCCCGATCTTCATACGAATCTGGTTGATGAAAATGATCAGCGTATTCGACTTGGCAACCGATGAGGTCAGCTTACGCAGGGCCTGGCTCATCAGCCGAGCCTGCAAGCCGACATGATGGTCACCCATCTCCCCTTCCAACTCGGCTCGCGGCACCAGCGCAGCAACGGAATCAATCACCAAAACGTCAATGGCACCGGAGCGGACCAGCGTATCCGCGATCTCAAGCGCCTGCTCACCCGCATCCGGTTGCGAGATCAGCAGTTCCTGAACATCGACGCCCAGTTTTCTAGCATATACTGGATCCAAAGCATGTTCTGCATCAACGAACGCACACGTGCCACCGACCCTCTGCGCCTCTGCCACTACGTGCAAAGCCAAGGTCGTTTTGCCCGAACTTTCCGGACCATAAATCTCCACGATACGGCCACGTGGTAAGCCACCGATACCGAGCCCAATATCAAGGCCCAAGGACCCAGTTGAAATGACATCCGCCTCGACCACGTCTTGTTGTCCAAGCTTCATGATCGATCCCTTGCCGAAAGCCCGCTCGATCTGCGTGACGGCGGCATCCAAAGCCTTGCTTCTGTCCACTATATCCTTTTCCACCAAGCGCAATCCGCTCGTTGACATTTGATCCTCTCCTCATTTTTAAATACGGGTTCAAGCAATGCAATACAGTCAAATGTACCATTTTTGTTCTTGTTTGCAAATATAATTTATAAGTCTTTTATTTTATTTAATAATTTCATATATGTTCTTAAAATGTTTATATCATTTTAAGCATATTCATATTGGCATCGATATCATTTATCCACACCAATTCCCCACTTCAATGATCGACTCCAGACGATCACCGAGCACCAGCATGAATTCATACTTTAAGGTTTTAAACTCGAAATCCCACTAACACTCCTAAAAATAGTCGGCGATCTTCTGCTTCTTCCAAATCTTCACGTCAAAGTGGTCCCACTTGTTGATATTGACGATAAAATGGGCGTGTGTACTGTGGCGCCTGCACTTCAGCTAATTGGCTAGGATTGGGACGTTTTTACACCGCGGGAAAGCATAGCCATAGAGCGGAGGCGACTGCGGTAATGCGCAGGAAACCGCTTGGTGACCTCTTCTATTATGCGGTCCTTAACCACGCTGCTAGACGCCCATTCTTTGTCCACCTCAGGGCTGGTTTTAATCACGTTATGAGCATCGCTAAACATCAGAGGCTGAAGATTCGTTCAGTATACCGTCATCCACATTTTATTGAACCAGATCGGGGTAACATCCGTTGATGCAATGGCCCTCTAGGCCTCCAAAACATCTTTTACCTTCGCCGCAAGATCTTTCAGAGTGAAGGGCTTACCAAGAAAATGCAGGCTGGGATCGCGCTCGATCTCCTCCAGCATGTCCTCCGCATAACCAGACATGAGGATCACCTTCATGTCTGGCATTTCCTGGCGGACGAGGTTAACTAACGTATGACCATCCATGCCCGGCATAATGACATCGGAAACGATAATATCGATCGTCTTCTCTGTAGCGTTGATCACGTCGAGGGCGATCTCGCCGTTCGCCGCTTCCAGCACGTGGTAGCCTTTGTTCTTCAGTGCCCGCGAACCGAACGTGCGAACCGCGTCCTCATCCTCCACCAATAGCACTGTGCCCTGCCCCGTTAAATCCCCGTTCGCCGGCAGAACGGTCGCGTTTTCGGGCACTAGCTTGGCACCGTCGACGGTGGCGTCCACTGAGCCTATCTCATCTTCGGACTTCGGCAGATAAATGGTGAACGTCGTACCTTCACCCGGCGCGCTGTCGACAAAGATGAAGCCACCCGACTGGTGGACGATGCCGTAGACGGTGGACAGCCCCAGTCCGGTACCTGCCCCTGCTTCCTTCGTAGTGAAGAACGGATCAAAAATCCGCTCCATATTCTCCTTCGATATGCCAGTGCCGGTATCAGCCACATCAATGCGGACATAATCATTGGCTGGCATTAAATCATGTCCCCGCTGTATGGGCGCATCCACATGAACATTTTGGGTGCGGATGGCAATGTCGCCGCCGCCTGGCATGGCATCGCGGGCATTCACACACAAATTAATGATGATCTGGTCAAACTGGTTACGATCCCCCTTCACGGGCCAGATGTCCGGTCCTAATTCCATAGTCAAGGTAACGGTCTCGCCAATCAGCCGCCGGATCAGGTTCGACAGATCACTGAGCGCCTCGCTCAGTTCAAGGCGAACCGGCTGCAACGTCTGTTTGCGCGAAAAGGCTAAGAGCTGCCTGACCAGGTTTGTCGCCCGGTTGGCGTTCTGACGAATTTGCTGGATGTCCGCAAAGCTTGGGTCATCGGGACCATGGCGCGTTAGCAGCAAGTCGCAAAATCCAATCATAGCCGTCAGCAGGTTGTTGAAGTCGTGGGCGACACCGCCCGCCAACTGACCTACCGCCTGCATCTT
Organism: Rhodospirillaceae bacterium UBA3470; assembly: GCA_002378125.1. Lineage (GTDB taxonomy): Bacteria > Pseudomonadota > Alphaproteobacteria > Rhodospirillales > Casp-alpha2 > UBA3470. The sequence goes on from DFRF01000075.1 coordinate 3,982, forward strand.
CTGCGACTGGGCGAATTGGACTTCCAGATTCTTCTGCTCCGTGGCGTCTATCAGATAGAGGACGACACCATGTACATCCCCATCCACGTCGCCCAGCGGACTGGCATAAAGGGAAATCGTATATTCGTTGGCGCCAACACCCGGCAATCGAACCTCCATGTGGATCGCCCGCGCGGTTCCCATGACAATCTTCGACAGCGCCGCCGTAACGTCCCCGCGATCCTCCTTAGACACACGTTCAGCAAATGTCTCACCCAACAACGCATCGCGGTGACGGCCGATAAGCTTGAGAAAAGCGCGATTGCAATCAGTGATTTCTCCCGACAGATCAAGCATGACCATGCCAACCGGCGCCTCATCGAACAGCCAGTGCAGACGTTCGTTTGCAATTCCTACGTCTGGCGAATCGGGCGCCCGGGCTTGGACGGATTCTTCAAGGGCGGCTGTCATTGGCGGCGGCGGCATGGTCAGCCAAACCATATCTCGGAAGACAACGGAACGGGTATAAGCTATCTCGCCGTCGGGGCCATCGAGTTGAGATTGCTCCAACGTCGCATCAAAGAGCCGTCCCTCGCTGTCGCGGAGACTGAGTTGGCTATCCTCACCTACGTCGGCCACGTAATCGGAAAACGGCATTCCAATCAATCGATCCGGCGGCAGCCCCAACCATCGCGCCAGGGTTTGGTTGGCGTAGCGAATGACGCCCTCTGAATCGGCCGAGAAGAAACCAACAGGGAGGTGATCAATGTAGTCAATAAGGCGTGCATCTTCGAGACGTTGGATGCTTTCGATCTCTCGAGCGCCAGTCACATCCTCCACACGCCAGAAAATGCAGCCGGCTCCGCCACCGACGGTGCCACGCCGCGCCAATATCCGCCGCCAGGAAATGCTGTCAAAGCTAGGTATGGAGATATCCGCCTGTCCGCCCCCGCCATCCAGTACGCTGGTCACAAGCCGCCTAAGGTCATCCGCGCCCTCGAAGGTGCCAACGGCTTCAACGATGGCATTAAGGGACGCAACTTCGCGGCCCGGCGTTTCTTCCGCGGCGAACGAGAGCAGTGTGTGGAATGTCGGGTTGGCGTAAAGGAAATTTCCTTTCTGATCAGTGATCAACAATCCGTCGGGGCTGCTCTCGCTAAAGAAGTTCTCCCGGGGGAGCGCTTCCAGAAGCGACCGCCGGCCCAACGACCAAAACGCGAGCGCAAAGCTCACCACCGCCAAGCCGACCAGACCAGCCGCAATCAAAGGTCCGTCCTGATGCCCCAAATCGACGGCAAACGTCCCGCCTAAGGCGATCAAGACGATCAGCATCCATGGTGTTGCATGCGCATACCATGGTATCCGGAGCTTGGGATTATCGGCGTTTAAGGGGTTGCTCTGCATTGTACCGGACTGGCCCTGCTCAGCGCGCAGGGATATCGCCCCGTTGCCGCATGACGAACCCGATTACCTCTGCGACGGCCTTGAAGTGTTCCGTGGGGATTTCTTCATCTAACTCGACGGTATCGTACAGGGCCCGTGCCAAAGGCGGGTTCTCAACGATGGGCACGTCATACTCCTCGGCTTCGCGGCGGATCGCGAAAGCCAAGTAGTCAACCCCCTTCGCGATACACACGGGAGCATCCATTTCTCCCAAGTCATACTTCAAGGCGATGGCGAAGTGCGTCGGGTTAGTAATCACCACGTCGGCGTCTTTCACTGCCTGCATCATGCGCTCGCGCGCCCGTTCCATCCGAATTTGGCGGATGCGCGCCTTGACCTGGGGATCCCCTTCCTGCTGCTTGTTCTCGTCCTTCACTTCTTGCTTGGTCATACGCATCTGCTTCATGAAGGTCTGGCGTTGGTACAGAAAGTCGAGGAAGGCCAACACGGTCATCACTCCGACCGTACCCACAACAAGCACAATGGCAACTTCGTATATGCGCTGGAGCGAAAACAGAAAATCCATTTGCGGCAGCAACTGCACATCGCCAAGCAAAGGAATCGACAACCCGAAAGCGACGATGGACACCAGCGACAGTTTGAAGATGCCCTTGATGAACTCGACGACGGACTTGAGAGAGAAGATCTTCTTTGTGCCCTTGATCAAGTTGACCTTGCCTAGGTCTGGCTTAATCTTTTCCGATGAGAGCGTGAGGCCAAATTGGCCGATGTTAGCAACAATAGCTAAGATGACCATAATCCCCATGAGTGGTGCCAGGATCAAAAAGACATCAAGCGAAACCTGGACAAAGACCTCCCGCAACTCACCAAAATTGAAATCAATAGCATGCGGTTTCTCTATGAAGGGTCTCCCGGTAATCCGCACCCCATTCGCCATGATCGGCGCAAGAAAGATCAACACACCCGATGCGCCCAAGAGAATCGCCCAGTTCTTGATTTCCTGTGACTGGGCAACGTTACCCTTACGCTTGGCGTCGGCAAGCTTCTTTGACGTCGGCTCTTCTGTTTTTGAGGCGTCGTCTTCTTCCGCCATCGCCTAGCCCCTTAAGGTATGAACCGATACACCTTCGTCTCGAAGGTCTGAACAAACACTATCATAATGCCTGAGAGGGTGATCGTGAACACGAATAACTGCAGCGTAATCTGCAAGGGCAGGCCGAAGAAAAAAACGGGCAACTGCGGCATCAGACGTCCCAGAAGACCGAGGCCGATGTAATACGTGAGACCAATCACGACGAACGGCGCCGCCATCTGCAAACCAAGGGCAAAACTGTCCGCAACCTGTCTCCCCATGGTATTGGCGAAGTCACCGAAAGGAAGCGTTTGGCCAGGTTCAAACATGGCGTAGGTTTCCAACAGTGCACGCAACATCAAATGATGCATGTCGGTAACAAATATCAGGACAACGCCGATGGTCAGCAGGAACCCGGACATAGTCGAACTTTGCTGTTCGGCGATGGGATCTTGAACCAGGGCATTGGCCATCGAGGATGCCAAGGACGCGATGGTACCCGCCGTCTGAAGGGATGAAATTAGGACCCGCAAGATCAGACCGTAGAAACTGCCGACGATGATTTCGCCGACGAACATCAGCGCCATATCAAAAAGGGCATTGGGTGGCACGGGAAACCGAGCCGCCAAAACAGGAAAGATCACAAAGCTGATCGCCAACGCCAACGCCAGGCGAAAGCGGGCGGAGATATACGTCACGCTGAAGCCTGGCAAGAACATGAGCGCCGTGCCGACACGTGCAAAGATCAGAAAGAATGCGAAAAGGTTGAGACGCAGTAGTTCCTCGAGCACGCGCCGGCCCTATCCCAGCGAAATCATGCGGTCGAACAACTGCTGAGTAAAAACCGTAACGGTTTGCATCATCCACGGCAGGAAAATGATCACCGCTGTGAAGATGACGATGATCTTCGGCACGAACGTAAGTGTCATTTCCTGAATCGTCGTGAGCGCTTGAAACAAAGCGATGAGAAGACCGATGGCAAGACCGGATGCCATGATCGGGCCGGCAATCTTGAGAATGACCCAGAGGGCTTCCCGCCCCACTTCGACTACAGCCGCTTCGTTCATCGGGCGTCCTCGTTTGACCCATGAAATTTGCGCCACTGATCAGCGAATCGCAGTATAGCCGAAACGGGCTCACATGGGCATACGGATAATATCTTTGTAGGCTTCGATGACCTTGTCTCGGACAGTAACCACAGTCTGCAAGGTGAGTTCCGCCTCCGCTACGGCCGTCACGACCTGGGTAACGTCGGCGCGCTCATTAATGCCTTGAATAGTCAATTGCTCACTGCGCTCGCCAATCCGCACCGCTTCGTCGATGGCGCTCTTCACCAGATCAGCGAACTCGCCTTGTTTGATGTCATTGGCCGAATCCAACGTCGGGCTTTCGAAGGATTTACCCTTCGCCGCATTGTTATAGGAATTGACGGCACTTATGTAGGCGTTTGCCGGTGCAACCATGATGTTTCCCCTTATTGGGTCTTGTTCCCGTTTCAGGCCGAGATGTCCGACCAAAATTGAAAGCGTTGTGGCTTATCGCAGCAATTCGATGGCGCTATTTAGCATCGCCTTTGATGCTTTGATGACATTCATATTGGCTTCGTAGGACCGCTGCGCCTCGCGCATGTCACTCAGTTCGATGATGGTGTTCACGTTCGGTGTCAACACATAGCCATTCGCATCGGCGGCGGGATGGTTCGGCTCGTAACGTTTGCCAAAATCCGACATATCCTGCCGCTCGCGGTTGACCTTCACCATATCGAGGCCAGTCGCCCGATCGAATTCGTTCCTGAACGTCATGACCTTTCGGCGATAGGGATTTTCGTTGGGCTCTTGCGGCAAGGAATTGGCGTTCGCGATATTCTGTGCAATAACGCGGAGGCGTTGGCCCTGAACGCGCATACCAGAACCGGAAATGCGCATGGTGCGGATAATGTCATCCATCTTATTAATTCTCCTTCGACCGACTAACGACCAAGCGCAATTTTGATCATATTCAGGTGCTTCTTGTAGAGCCCCGTAGCCATTTTGTAGTTAGTGCCCGTCTCACCAATTTTTGCCATCTGCTCTTCCAAGATGACGTTGTTCCCCGCGGGCGCGGTCTCAAAGGGTTTGCCCTGTTTCGAAGCATAGTCGCGGATGCGCTTCTGGCGGCCCGTAAGGTGATCGCCGCCTCTCGCGTCCATATTTAATTGCGCGCCTTCACGGCGGAGCAACTCTTTAAAATTATATGGCTTTAAGTCTGTAGAGCGATAATTCGGCGTGTCTGCGTTGGCGATGTTTTGGGCCAAAACCTCCTGGCGTTGTCCGAGCCAGTTCAAGCGCTTCTTCACCGCTTGAAAAATGGCCATATTGCCGAGTTCCGTCATTCCGATCGCCTTTCCTGGGTTATGCGCCGCGTGATCATCAGGTCCGAACATCGCCACAATGCCGAACCCGCCCCATTACTACGCCGGTTGTTCTCGCCGACTTTCCAAAACGTTTCCGCTAGGCATTATCTGCCGGGTTTCTTAAGAAATAGTGAACCGATGCCGAAATCGTGGCGGCCCTGCGTCACTCCTTTAGACGCCGAACCGCACTCTCGGGGCTGGTCAATACGGGACAGGACAACCGGCTTTCACAGATCTTAGCCGCGCTAGCCATGGAGAACTGTGCAAGTATGATTACGGTGCAGTTGGACAAGCATTCCGCCGCCTCGGCGATCCGGCCAAATGCGATGAAAGGCCTCGGCGATGGGCGTCATGGCCACGGGTGTGAGCGTGGATGAGAGTAATACGGGCCATGACCGACATTAACGAGTGGTGGAGGCCGAAATCACAACCATGGCAGGCCTCACGCCAACCTGAAGTTTGTCACGTTCACTTAGATTGGCTTAGATGTTAAAGTCAATTGATCTTAGCCCTCGAGAGTTATCCATGTCCTACCAACGCGCCCACAACCTCGCCAGCTTTCCCATCTGTCCCTTCGTAAAGCATTCCGCCGTTAATCCGGCCCGACCAAAACCGCCGACGTCGGAAATGCTTCAGGTCATCTATCACAAAGCCGCAACAGCCTTAGCCATCAACAAACGTAACTTCGGGTCTCGGAGTTAAGGAGAAAGCCATGCCATCCACTGATCGCCTCGATCATACGGTCATCAATGTTAAAGGCGACATGGACGCCGCCAAGGCTCTATTTGGCAAATTGGGGTTTACCCTGACGCCTCGCGGCTATCACTCCCACGGGTCCATGAACCACCTGATGATGTTCGGTACGGACTATCTAGAGCTGATCGGTATTCCAGAGGGCAAAGAAATCGAGCGGAAAGACCTGGAGGACGCTCCCCTTGGGATCAACGGGGTCGTTTTCAAAGCGCTAGATGTGGATGACATCTACGCGCGCCTGCAAAATGTCCAGTTCGACGGCGACCCACCAAAGGCCTTTCATCGCCCCGTCGATATCGACGATGGTCAGAGGGACGCTAAGTTCCGGACGGTAACAGTCCGTGATGGGGTCTTTCCGGGCGGTCGGGTCTATTATTGCGAGCACGGCACCCCGGAACTGGTCTGGCGCTCTGAATGGCAGAGCCACGCCAATGGCGTGACATCCATGCCGGAGTTCGTCGCGGTCGCCAACGATGCCGACAGCGAAGTCGCACAGTTTGCAACTCTATTGGACACGGAAGTGGAAATGGATGGCAACGGGGTGCGCTGCGTGACGCTGGACGGTTGCCAGGTTACGGTTCTGACCCCTGACCAGTATTTAGACCGTTACGGGGAACTTGCCTCAACCATGGGAAGCCGGAACGCCATCTTCGGCGCTATGGTGTTTGCCACCAAGGGTCTCTCCATGCTCCACGATCTATTGGATGACCTGGATGGCGTAGTAATCGATCGACACCCGGGACGGACGATTGTTCGGGTCGATGCGTTCGATGCGGTTTTGGAATTCGTGGGAATCGAATAGAAATGATCTGCCAAGAATGATGTCACGTAACCGCGTTTCCGGATTGTGCGACGGAACGACGCTAGAAAGTCATGTGAACCCGAGCCAGACCAAAATAGTTTAGAATATACACTTTTCGAGAACCACGATTTCGCGCGGAGGTGCGCGGGCCAATCAAATTACACAGCACACGGTTTTCGCCCTACGGATGCTGATTTTCCTAGGGATCAACGGTGAGCGAAGCCCTGTCAACTTTCATGCAGGTCTTGGACGGCGTTACCTTGGTCGACGTAATCAGGCCTGAAGAGAAACTGACCTGGTTGCTGGGTCTGGAACCCGCCTCAAGTTCCGACGTTAAATGGACCGCGTTATGCCACCGTCGATGCGAATATTCTGTCCCGTGATATAGCTGGATCGGTCAGAAGCCAGAAACGCGATCAGTTCGGAGACTTCTTCCGTGCGGCCATAACGGCCCATGGGGACACGGCTTCGGCGTTCTTCCGCTTCCGGCAAGCTGTCGATAAAACCTGGCAACACGTTGTTCATGCGGATGTTGTCGGCGGCGTACTTATCCGTGAAGAGCTTGGTGAACGCGGCCAATCCGGAACGAAAAACGCCCGAAGTCGGAAACAAGGCTTCGGGTTCGAATGCCGCGTAAGTGGAAATGTTGACGAACGCTCCGCCCGTTTCTTGGTCCAACATCACTGGTGTCACAACGCGGGCGGCCCGGACCACATTGAGGAGATAAAACTCCATGCCCGTGTGCCAGTCCTCGTCAGAAATCTCCAATACTGGCCCCTTTGGGCCGTGACCAGCGCTAGAGACAACCGCGTCGATGCGTCCCCATTTTTCAACGACCGTGTCAACGAAGCCCTGAAGATCTTCATTGGACCTATTCGATCCCCTCACCGCCATGCCGCCTATCTTTGCCGCAATAGCCTCACCCTTGCCAGAGGATGTCAGAATCCCCACTTGGAAACCCTCTTCAATCAGCCGCCGGGCCGCACCCGCACCCATGCCGCTGCCACCACCAACAACTAATGCCACACGCTTACCTGACATTCCTTACTCCCGAAACCCTATTCCACGAGGGTTGGTCCAATAGCTCGCTCCGCTAACAAAACCATCGTCATTCAAATTATAGTTGGAATTGTAAACAACGCAGCCGCAGCCCTCTCCTTCCCCGTTGCCGACACGGATGTAGCAGCCAAGATTGTCTTGCAGCATCCAGGCAAAATTCTCAGCATACATGATCGCCGGCAATTCCGATTTGAACTGTTCTAAACCAGCAACGGCGACAGCTCCCAGTGCCGCCTTTGGGAGCTTTTCCATGAGAGGCATGCAGGCCTACGCAGACTGCTCGTCAAGAAATTCGATCAAGACTTCATTGAACTCCATCGTGTTCTCCACATTACAAAGGTGCGCGGCATTGCTGACAACATGAAGGCGTGCGCCCGGGATTTTGTTGGCGATCACCTCCGACATCGGTGGCGGCAACGCTCCGTCCAGTTCGCCGGGCATAACGATGGTCGGGGTCGTGATCCCACCCAGGCGGTCGGTGAAATTCAATTTCATGATCGCCTGCGCACAACGGCAGTATCCTTCTAGCGATGTCGCGGCGACAACCTTGCCCAGGGCCTCTGCCACGGCAGGATTAGCCTCGCGATAGGCCGACGAAAACCAACGTTCCAAATGCTCCGGCACCATGGACGGCACGCCGTTCGCCGTCGCCTTGTCGATTCGCTCTTGCCAGACCGGCCCCATCTGTTCGGGCATCAGGCTGGTGGTCGCGCAAAGGGCAAGTGACTTAAAGGCATCAGGATGGTTGAGACCGATGGCCTGGCCAATCATGCCGCCGATGGAAAGCCCCACGAAATGGCCTTTAGTGAAACCCAACGCCTCGGCCAGACCGACAACATCGTCCGCGAGAACCTCAAGCGTAATTTCATCATCGTTGATTCCACTGCCACCATGGCCGCGCTTATCCATCCGGAGCACACGATACTTCGCCGTCAACGCCTCCATATTGACGTCCCACATGGTGTAGTCGGTTGCCCAAGAATTGCTCATGACTACACCCGGCGCGCCTTCGGGTCCGTCAATTTGGTAGTTCAATTCGACACCATTGATTTCCATCTTGCCCTGCATGTACGTGTCCTCCCTGTAAGAAATATCTGGTTGCTTCTCGTATATCGGTTCGGAAAGTGGGACGCAAAATGAAATGCAGCAGACCATTTCATCAAATGGCTTGGGCGAGCTGATCCGGAGACTACCGCATTTAGCTAGCTGTCCGGCGAGCTTTAATGCTGGCATCAAAACCAGACCACAAAGGTCAGTTTTGTAAGCATAGCACTGCGCAACGCGATTTTGTCATCCAGAAACTCGTTGCGCGCCGACTGATAAGTCAGCATTTCGTTTGAGCAGGTGCTCTTGAGCAAGGCCTGCTCCAAAGCGGGCGATGGCCCAAACGGCATAAAGGCTCAGGTCAAGATAATGCCGAAGACGTAAGCGTGAAGACTAAGCGCAGGCCTCACATTGTCCGAACAGTTCAACCGTGGATTTCTTCACGTTAAAGCCGGCGCCTCCGGCCAGCTTGTGGAGCTGACTATCAAACCGATCATTAGAAATTTCGGCCACCTCGCCGCAGCTCTCACAAATGGTGAACGCGACCATGGATCCACTTTCACCATCAGGATGTCGACAGGCAATGAAGGCATTCATGCTCTCCAGTCGGTGGGCCATGCCATACCCCACCAATTTATCGAGAGCCCGATAAACCTGCAGCGGCGCGCGAAGACCTTTGCTACGCAACTGATCAAGGATGGTATAAGCGCTGAGCGGTCCGTTAGCTTTCAACAACGCCGCCATGACCATAGACTGGTTCTTCGTCAAATTGGGTGGCGTGTGGGGGAAATGCTCCATGGTCTTCATCCTCCATCCACTATGGGGCTTGGCCGGTTTTGCGTTATGAGCGCAGCTAGTGGTGAAATGCTGACAATAAAGAATAACAGCGCGGCGACAACAATGCTCGGCCCGGACGGCGTATCCCACTCCAACGAACCGAATAAACCCGCGAATACTGACGCGCTACCAATCAACGCCGCTAAAACAGCCATCTGCTCCGGTCCCGTCGCAAACCGGCGGGCCGCAGCCGCAGGAATAATCAACAACGCGGTGATCAAAAGCACGCCAACAATTTTCATGGCCATGGCAATTACGCCTGCCATAAGAAGCATGAAAACGACATCGTCCCGGTCCGGGTTGACCCCCTCGGCCTCCGCCAATTCGCGATTTACCGTCGCCGCGAACAAGGGCCGCCATATGAATACCATGACACTGATGACGAAAGCTCCGCCGACGTAAATCACGGTGATGTCATTCACCGATGCGGAAAGAACATCGCCAAATAGGAAGCCCATCAAATCAACACGGACCCAGGTCATAAAGGCCAATGTGACCAAGCCCAAGGCTAGCGCCGAATGAGCAAGCAACCCCAGCAGGGAGTCCGCGGAGAGTGTCGCCCTCTTTTGTAGGAACATGAGCGCGACGGCGATGAAGACGGAAACCCCGAAAACGGTGATCGTAATATTACTTTCCAACAGCAACGCCAACGCCACCCCGAACAGGGCAGCATGGGAAAGCGTATCACCAAAATAGGCAAGCCGGCGCCAGACTATGAAACAACCTAAAGGGCTAGCGACTAAGGCCACACCCACGCCGGCAACCAGCGCACGTACAAAGAAATCATCAAGCATCGGTGGCTCCAAACTTCTGAGGGGTCTCCGGGGTGTGATGATGACCGTCCCCCGGATGGCAGTGATCGGTGATCGTTCCATCAGCATGCCGCACCCGGCCATCTGGTAAATGGGCATGGTCATGGCTGTGCTCATAGACGGCAAGGGTGGGGGTCGCCCGCGTTCCAAACAGTTCGCGATACGCATCGCTGGAGGCGACATCGATAGGTGGGCCAGAACAACAGACATGGCCGTTCAAACACACTACCTGATCCGTTGCGGCCATGACGACATGAAGGTCGTGGGAGATCAGCAAGACCCCGCAGCCAAGGTCGTCCCGGATGCTCTTGATTAGTTCATAAATCAGGATTTCACCGTTGAAATCGACACCCTGGACGGGTTCGTCTAGGACCAACAAATCCGGTTTGCGCGCGACGGCCCGTGCCAGCATGGCCCGCTGAAACTCACCACCCGACAATGTCCGCACTTCCGCATTACGCAAATGCGAGACACCGGTCACACCCAAGGCCTCATCAATCTGACGCACCGGTATTCGCCCGGTCAATGCCATGAACCGACTAACCGTTAGCGGCAATGTCCAATCGACGCTGACTTTCTGAGGTACATATCCGACGCAAAGGCGATCACGTAGGTTCACGTTCCCCTCATCGGGAGCAACAAGGCCAAGAGCCATCTTCGCAGTAGTCGACTTTCCAGATCCGTTCGGCCCAATGAGGGTAACAATTTGCCCCCTTTCGACATCCATATCGACTCCACGAATTAACCATCGACCGCCACGGTTAATCCCTGCGTTACGAAGTCTCGTTAAGGACCCTGAATTTTCAAGCATGAATGAGAGGATACTTTCATGAGTTTCTGAATACAAAACTTGCAGTGGCTTACGCCAGCTAGTATACGCATAGCTGAAACTGTTATGTTATAACAAATAATAATTCGGATTTATCGTTCCCACTCAATTGCAAAAAAGTCAATCGTCATGAAACGTTATGCTTCTCTCACGCTTGCGGGCTTCTTAACATTTAGCGCTGCAACTCCCGCCGCCGCGGAACCGAAGGTTGTCGCCACGATCAAACCTCTCCATTCCTTGATCGCAGCAGTCATGAAAGATGTGGGCACGCCAAGCCTTATCATCGAAGGCGCCGGCTCCCCCCACACCTACGCTTTAAAACCGTCGCAGGCCGCAAACTTGAGCCGCGCAGACTTGGTCTTTTGGTTTGGTCGAGATCTTGAGACTTTCATGGAAAAGCCAGTTCAAACGATTGCTAGCAAGGCAAAGGTAATTGAGATCTTGGAGACCGCCAAACTTACAAAGCTGCCTTTCCGGGACTTGGAATCGTTCTCGAGCGACGAACATGCGCACGATGAAAAGAAACACGACGAACATGCG
>DFRF01000094.1:0-18158 GCA_002378125.1 Rhodospirillaceae bacterium UBA3470
CGATGCCGGCATCCGTCTTCTGCTGCTTGGTCATGATGGGCGTACCTACTTCACTGGCGGCCTTGGACGAGGCGCCACCGAAGATACAGGCCATGTCCACCAGGCCATCAGTGAGGGATTGGGCGCCATCCGGCGGCGCCTGATCGACGATCTTCATCTTCGACGTGTCTACCTTGAGATGAGCCATGTAGCGACGGAACGCGTAGTCGGCCATCGTGTTCAAGGGCACCGCCACAGTCTTGCCTTCCAGTTCCGACGCGTTCGAGGCGTCAATTCCAGATCCGTTTTTCACGAAGCAGTCGTTAGCTTCATAGACAACGGCGATGCCGACCATTTTCAACGGTGCACCCTGCTGGATCGCCGTCACGAAGGGCGCGAGGCCCTGCGAGTAAGAGATGTCAATGTCGCCCGAAAGCATGGCCTCAGTCATGGCAACGCCAGTCTTGAAGTCCGTCCAATTGACGCTTACGCCCATGGCTTTGTCGTAGGTCTTGTCGACCTTAGCGATCTGGTTAGGCGTCGCCCATTCAAGGAAAAAGGCAACATTCACTTTGTCCGCCGCCTGGGCCGATACGGATATGGCAAATGCCATGACGCCAGCCGAAGCCATCAACGCTCTTTTAATAATGGATTTCATGTTACACTCCCTATCTATACGATCTGTTACTGATACGTCTTTACCTATACGGTCTGTGAACGATACGTCTCTCGACGACGGCCTTATTCCTGGCTCTTCCTGTTAAGACCTGGGATGAGGGTCAACATTCCTGCAGGCGGCGTCAAGGGGGCAACGCCACTGGCCCGACCGAAGTCGGACAAATGGTGCGTCGGGCAATTAAGCGCGGAGCATCAAATGCGCGGCACAAATACCGTTCACCGGGCATTGGTTGCGATCTTAAGATCGCGCGTCGGAATAGCCAAGCGTCTGGAGGGCTGCGTCAATTTCATCCAAGATCACCGGATCATCTATCGTCGCTGGCATCTTCCATTCCTTGTTGTCGGCGATGGCCTGCATGGTCCCGCGCAGTATCTTGCCCGAGCGCGTCTTCGGCAAACGCTCAACAACGATGGCCTGCTTGAAGGCGGCTACGGGTCCGATTCGATCGCGAACCATCTGTACCGCCTCGTCGACGATATCGTCGCCAGCCTTGGTCGTGCCCGCATTCAGTACAAGGAAGCCCACGGGCAATTGTCCTTTCAGTTGATCGTCGACACCAATGACCGCGCATTCCGCCACGTCCACATGTTCCGCCAGCACTTCCTCCATGCCGCCCGTGGATAGGCGGTGGCCGGCCACGTTGATAATGTCGTCGGTCCTGGCCATGATCGAGATGTAACCATCCGCGTCGATCATGCCAGCGTCCGCCGTGCAATAGTAGCCGGGGAACTGGTCCAGGTATTTCTCCCGAAACAGATCCTGGCGCTGATAGAGCGTTGGCAAGGCGGATGGAGGTAACGGTAACTTCACTACGATGGCGCCAATATCGCCGGCAGGCACCGGTTGACCGTTGTCATCCAGGACCTGGACATCCCAGCCCGGCGCCGCCTTAGTGGGCGACCCGGGCCGGATATCGAAGGCATGCAGGCCCAGGCAGTTCGACGCAATAGCCCAGCCCGTTTCCGTCTGCCACCAATGGTCGATGACGGGAACCTTCAGTTTGTCCTCGGCCCAATGCAGCGTGTCCGGGTCCAGCCGTTCGCCGGCCAGAAACAGAGACTTAAGCCCGCTCATGTCGTATTCGGCCAGAAGAGCACCGTTCGGGTCTTCCCGCTTGATGGCGCGGAAAGCCGTGGGCGCAGTAAACATGCATGAGACATTATGTTCGGAAATAACCCGCCAGAAGGCCCCGGCGTCAGGCGTGCCAACGGGTTTGCCTTCGTAAACAATGGTCGTGCAGCCGTGCAGCAATGGCGCGTAGGCAATGTAGCTGTGGCCGACCACCCAGCCCACGTCGGAGGCTGCCCAATAGGCCTCCCCGGGATCGACGTCGTAGATGTTCTTCATGGACCATTTCAGCGCCACCATGTGGCCGCCGTTGTCGCGCACAACGCCCTTCGGCTGGCCAGTGGTACCCGACGTATAGAGGATGTAAAGCGGATCAGTCGCCGCCACGATCACACACTCGGCGGGCTCCGCCGTCGCCATCGCACCGCCCCAATCCACATCACGGCCGTCTTTCATGGCGACCTCCGCTTGGGGTCGCGCCAGGATTACACATTTCTCTGGCTTGTGGGTCGCCATATCAATGGCGCCGTTCAAAAGCGGCATGTATTCTATGACGCGATTGACTTCGATACCGCAGGTAGCACTCACGATGACCTTGGGCTTCGCATCGTCGATGCGGACCGCCAGCTCATTCGACGCGAACCCACCGAACACCACCGAATGGACCGCCCCCAGGCGCGCGCATGCTAACATTGCGATGACCGCCTCGGCGACCATAGGCATATAGATAATGACCCGGTCACCCTTCTCTACCCCTTGCGCCCTCAACACGCCTGCAAAAAGCGCAACCTCATAGCGCAGTTCTGAATAGGTATAGGTCCTCTTGGTGTCGCCAGTCACCGGGCTGTCGTAGATCAGTGCCGCCTGATCGCCACGCCCACCATCGGCGTGGCGGTCCAGCGCGTTGTAGCAGGTGTTGCATTCCGCACCCACGAACCAGCGGTAGAAGGGCGGGTTACTATCGTCCAGGACCTTGTCCCAAGGAGTGATCCAATCGATCTCTTGAGCAGCGTCAGCCCAGAACCCTTCCGGGTCCTCAATTGACCGCTGGTAGGCGACATCATATGCGTTGCTCATTGCATCCCCAATCGTCATCAGGCCGTTTGTCTCATGCGGCGGGCAGCGGCCACTGGCCACTCCTCATATTGTTGATTGTCAGTGTAGCGACAAAATTCTCGATCTCAATGGCCAACGGCGAGGGAAATTGCTATAGCAAACTGGCCTCAGCCATGATCGACGTTAATTGCCTAACGCGTCGGCACGCCGCTAGTAAGTTCGCCTAAAATCCGTGGCGCCTCTAAGTGAGCACGAGGTCCACCATGCAGTTAGGGCCGATAGAAAATGGCGTGCCGTTGATAGGTATCTGGGCTTAACTCTTAAAACAAGAGGTCCTGTATAAGGCGAAGCTGGAAGTCCTTGGTGGAGTTTTATGGTTGAAGCGCCCGACGCCTGGCATTTGCCCGCCCCGAATTTTGTGGCACTCTTTTCTAAAGAAGACACCAAGAAATTTCTGGGAGCTTTGCCGTGAGTGGGACCAGCATCTACGACACACACCTTGATCAATCGCCGGCTAATTATGCGGCCTTGTCGCCCATTACCTTTCTAGAACGCGCCGCCGCCACCTATCCTAACCGGACCAGCGTGATCCACGGATCGAAGCGCTTCACCTGGGCGGAAACATACGCCAGGGCCCGGCGGCTTGCATCGGCGCTTTCCGGCCTTGGCGTCGGAAAGAACGATACAGTTGCCGTGATGGCGGCAAACACGCCTGAAATGTACGAGTGTGCCTTCGGCCCAGCAATTGCCGGCGCTGTGGTGAATACCTTAAACACCCGCCTGGACGCAGCGGCGCTGGCGTTCAGCCTCAACCACGGCGAGGCTAAGGTCCTGATCACGGACACGGAGTTTTCCACCAGCGTCAAGAGTGCTTTAGCCGAATTAGGACGTGACATCGCTGTCATCGACATTGTCGATTCCGAGTCCGATGTCAGCGGCGAGACGCTTGGGGAAATGGATTACGAAGCCTTCCTAGCCGGCGGCGACCCAGATTTCGGCTGGGCACCCGTGGCCGACGAGTGGGACGCTATTTCACTCAACTACACGTCCGGCACGACGGGCGACCCGAAAGGTGTCGTCTATCACCACCGGGGTGCATACTTGAACGCAATGTCGAATATCGTCGGCTGGAACATGCCGCATCATGCGATCTATCTGTGGACGCTGCCCATGTTCCACTGCAACGGCTGGTGCTTCCCATGGTCCTTGGCGGCTATCGCTGGCACCAACGTGTGTCTACGACGGGTCAACGCGGGCAATATCTACGCCGCCATCGCCGATCACGGAGTGACCCATTTCTGCGGCGCACCTATAGTGTTGAATGTCGTCATCAACGCCACCGACGCAGAACGCCGCAGATTTGATCACAAGGTCAACGTCATGACGGCCGCCGCACCGCCGCCGGCGGCGACGTTGCAGCGTATGCAGGAGCAAGGGTTCGACGTGACCCATGTCTACGGCCTGACGGAAACCTATGGCCCCGCCGTGATTTGCTCATGGCATCCGGAATGGGACAACCTACCCATCGAACAACAAATCTTAAAGAAGGGCCGCCAGGGCGTTCGCTATCACGTCCTCCAAGGGCTTACAGTCATGGATCCGGAAACCATGGAACCCGTCCCCGCCGACGGCGAAACCATGGGTGAGGTCATGTTTAAGGGCAATGTGGTCATGAAGGGCTATCTGAAAAACCCAAAGACTACCGACGAAACCTTGGCCGGCGGTTGGCTCCACTCGGGCGACCTAGGCGTCATAGAGGCAGACGGCTACATCAAGCTCAAAGACCGCTCTAAAGACGTGATCATTTCGGGTGGGGAGAACATCTCGTCGATTGAAGTGGAAGATACTCTGGCCAAGCATCCAGCCGTGATGTTGGCCGCCGTGGTTGCTAAACCGGATGAAAAATGGGGCGAGACGCCCTGCGCCTTTGTTGAATTGATGGACGGCGCGGAAGCCAACGAAGCGGAGATCATCCATTTCTGCCGCGCCAACATGGCCCATTATAAATGCCCGAAGAATATTGTTTTCGGAGAACTACCGAAGACGTCGACCGGTAAGATTCAGAAATTCAAACTGAGAGAACAGGCGGGGGTGCTCTGACGTCAGACGCACCACCGCCATCGAAACAGAAAAGACAGTTCAATGACCAACATCGCTTTTCTCGGCCTTGGCGCCATGGGTTCGTGTATGGCCGCCAACCTATTGAAATTCGATTTTACGGTTTCCGTCTGGAACCGCTCGCTAGGGCCCGACGAGACGCTCAAGCTCCTAAGCGCCGCCACCTTTGCCGACATCAGGGCTGTCATTCAAGCGGGCGGGCGCGACCTGACAGTGCGACGATTTATTGGAAGAAAACAATTATGAAAGACTCCACATCGCGCTCGTGTGCTGCGCGTTCACACATGTTTCCGAAGCCAATGCCGAGCCCCTCAGACCCAGATCAATGCAAGACTTAGGTTTGCGCCTCCAGGCTGGCAATCTGATCTTTTATAGCGAGTTTCTGCTTCTTCAAATCGGCAATATGAATATCGTCATGGTGCGATCGGTGATTTTCGGTGTGTAAAATTTTTTCGAGGTTCTGATGCTGGGCTCTGAGGTCGTCGATCCGCTCCTGCATGTTCATATTCAATTCCTATACTCCTCCATTTTCTGATCGTACTTCAGACTATCACGATATTATCGTAATCAGGATGCAAAATCCACTGCACCATCTGACATCCTGCCGGCGACCTATCGCCCATTGTTGGAATCTGTTACCCTCCCGGATTAAGCTAATTCGGAACCAATTCTCGGTTATCAGTGACCATGACCGATCGTGACGCGCTTGAAGCCAAGCTGATAGAACTGAAGACAGAGCATCGGGACCTGGATGACGTAATCGCCCGCATGGGCAGACAGGTTCCCTCCGATCAACTTCTGATGCAGCGCCTTAAGAAGCGGAAACTCCAGTTGAAGGACGCCATCAACCGCGTGCAAGCGCAGCTGGTTCCTGATATCATTGCCTGAGGTGATCACGGAGCGAACGGTCGGCGGCTTCGAAGGCCTGCTCAGCGTTCAAGCTCCCACGCAGGTCCGCCCAGCCCACCGCCACGTCCAGCGCATAATCAATGCCAAGCCAGGCAAACGTATGACTGTTCAGATAGTGGCCAATTTCTCCGGCCCGACGACTTGCTGTTTCGGCTCCGCCTATGAGCAAGATCACCCCGAAGTCATCGCCACCGACACTGCAGACCGAGTCCGTCGGGTGCACGGCGACGGACAGTTGCTCTGCCACATGGCCCAGCAAGGCATCGGCGGCGCGCCGACCGTGGTCACGACGGAACGTGGCGGCGGTAACCACATGCACGATCAGGATCGCTGGCGACGGGTGCAGGCTGTACATGTGATCGATGACGTGGTTGAGCTCGCGCTGAAACTCTCGCCGGTTAGGTAGAGGCAAAAAAGCGTGCTGGGCGGCTTGGTCGCGGAAGTGCTCTTCGCGTTTCTTTCGGATCTCAAGGTCAGCACGCAGCAGTTCCATCTCTGCTACGAGGGCATTGACGATTTTCTGAGATTCCGCGGACAATGGACCGGAAAGCGCCCCGCCCAGGTCCACGGCCGCATCGGACGACCAAGAGCGATAACGTTCTCGGCGCAACTTTTCGTCGGCGTCGTCGTCGGGGGTTTCGCGCTGGCGGTCAGACGGCTGTCGATGCGGTTGATCGCCGACCGCGTGCACACCTTGGGGTTTGTTGACATCCATGACCATCGTCCTCTCGAACGGATCAGCGCCGTAACTTCCCTGATTTTTTACAACAACACGATTATGGTTAAAGAATCCTTAGCCGCTGGGCAGTGCCGCCCGCACCGATTCGGCCTTCGGCGGATAGTTCAAAATCAGATGGTCCTCGCGGGTCGTCTCGACGACTTCCTAGAGTCACTCGATACCGTTCGGGACCAGAAACGCGCCGACGGTCTTGAACGTCTAGCCGTGGCCGTCCGAGTTGGTCAGTATTACGTTCCCCTTGATGTATTAGCAGAACCCATCAAGGTCGATAAAGACATGATATTTTCGACATTGACGTCGGTGGTCGTTATACGGCCGGAGAGCAACTTCAACTGCCAGTCTGCACGCTGGAGGCGACCGTCTCGACCCAAGTCATGACGCCTTCTCCTTTGTTTGGGAATGGGGCGCGGCCTCCGCTTAGGCGGCGCCGACCTGGGCTAGGCTGGTTTCGATGTCGTCCATGGACAACTGACGGAGCCTAAATGCCTTAAGAAGTTCAATCTCGATGATTACACCCTGCCCGAGTTCCTCGGCAACCATATGGCGCACGAACCCAATCAGTTCCTGAACCTGGCCGGGGTAGACCAAAATATTGGTCAGCAGTTCGCGCCGGATCAGGGGGGGATACTTGATCAATTCCAGGACCAACAACTTCTTCACCTTCAAGGGCACGCGGACGCTGCCAAACAAGCGGTCCAGGCAAAAAGAATAGATACCGAAATCCAACTTACCAGCCACTTCTTGGGTAAAGCCGCGGAACTCATCTAGGAATGGCCCCGCCGTGATTTTCCTATCCATGAGCTTCCTAACTATATCCAAGAACTGCCGATAGCGGAGGCGCGCCGGGCTCAGTCGATCGCCTAGTTCAACCTCGATTGCACGGATTTCGGCAGCTCGGAACTGCATCTGGCGAACCGCCTGGGCGGATGAGCGGACTTCGTCGGAAAGGGCTTGTTCCTCGATCAGGACGAAAAGGCGTTCGAAGCGTTCCCGGTCGCGGGACGACAGGCGCTGCGCCTTCTCCGAAAGCGGTAGCAGGGCTGCCTGAGCCACAAGATGATCCTTAGAATAGATGGCTGCCATGGCCGACGCCGTGGAGACCACCGGTGTCGTGCGGAAGTCATCGGTAATAATGAACCGGCTGTTGTCCGCGACGGTCAGATAGCGGCCCAATTTGGCGCAACCTAAAAAATGATCTGCCAAGTCTTTCCGTGACTGCGCTTCCCGTTGGCCGACGGAGGACGCCTGAGGCGCCGGTGCTGGCACAGACGAGGCCTCTTCCGCGCCCTGGCCCGGCCCGGCGGGGGTGCCCCTCACGTAAATCTGGCGTGCGTCGTTATCATCGGGGCTAGGGTCACCGTTGGGCGCGGCGACCCGTGGGGTCGGCAGTTCGGGATGATGCCCACCATTACCGTACTTATTATTTTGACCGTTGTGGCGGCGCCGAAAGGGGTTCATGAATGGGGAATCGTCACTCATGGTCACAGGACGGCCAGAGTTAGGTTGAAGCGAAACGTCATCGTATTTCCATCATACGCCTTTCCGGACGCGCCGCCAACGTCCCTTTGCCCGCTGCATTAGGGGTCGGAGATCCATTCACAAAAGCGTATTGCGGTGTTGCTAGGGCTCGCACGAGTAAAGGCACATCTCTAATTCATTGGCAGCCTCCAAATGCCGGCACCACTCCTGGAAAATTTTCTTCTCGGTAGTCCGGTCCGCCCTTCCCCAGTAGTGGACCGAACTAAACATCCCTTAAGACCCGCAAGCGCAGTGAAAACCGCACCTCAAATTTGTAGGTCGCCTACCGAATTCTGGGTCAACATACGAAATTTGTTAACTTTTTCCACCGTAATCTTATCCGCAAGAACGGGAAACTACATCAAAATAAGAAAAATCAAACTACAACCCGTGCCCTGGGGGATAACCATTCCCATGAGCAAAGCTTATCGCTTGGCCGGCGCCGTTGCGGCGCCCCTCCTGACCGCCGGATGCGGCATGCCCATCGGCGTTCAGATCGCCTCTTTTCTCGCCGACACCGTGTCCGTAATCACTACAGACAAAACCCTGACCGACCACGGCATTTCCTCGATCACCAAGAAAGATTGCGCGCTGTGGCGTACGATCGAGGGCAAGAATATCTGCCGCGAACCGGATAATTCAGTCACCACTTTGGCCGACGCATCATCCATGCCGAGGGCCGTCAGCACCAAAGTCAAACTCCCCGAACCGAACCGGGGCGCGACCGCCACCGTCAAGACAATTAACAACAACTTCGCTTGGCGGGAAACAGCCGAGTTTCCCAAGGAGGAACCTGGGAGGGCGGTCGCTGCCCTACCCCCACTTACCGCCCCGGCGCCGGAGGTCATTCCCACGAAAACGAATCTGACACCCTGGGCGCCGATTACGACCGAGGTGATCGTTCCGGAGACACTGACGCGGTCGAAAAACATCATCGTGACGCCAGCGGCGCCAACGATTCCGACGCGCCACAACAAGCCGACCTACGTGGTCCCCAAAACGGTCCTAACGCCTCCAACAAATATACAACCAATGGTTAAGCCGACGACCGTCGCCGAACCCGTCTATAAACCGGCTGCCCCGGTTCAACCAACCTCGCACAAGACCCGCCAGACGTTCTTCATTATTGCCAGCTATCATCACAAGGCCGCGGCATCGAGGTTTTCCGGCAAGCATAGTCGGCTCGAGCCGACTATTTTGGAGGGGACCGCGCACGGCAAACGGGTTTACCGCATAGCCATTGGCCCGGTTTTACGTGAGGACCGCAAAACAACCCGAAGATTCTTGAAAAACCGTGGTTTCGAGGATGCCTGGGCGCTGACGGTAAGAACGCCTAAGTTGCTGACGGAGGTTGCCGCATTACACTGAGCGGCGGCGAAAGGGGTTCACTGGTGGAAACAGGCGGCCCAATCGTTCCTTGATCCGCCGGGGCATACCGAAGGCTTTAAGCACATCATTAATGCGCCGGTCTAGGAAACCCCAGGTTTCCGGGAAATCGCCGTTCTCATCGCCCTCGTCCGCCATCCAATAGAGGATCGTCGATGAATAGACCGAGGCCAAGAGGCCGCGCTTAGAATAGTGGTTCCAGTCCGTTGAAGTATCGCCGGCGGCGTACCACATCACCGAACAAGTCCGCCAAGTCATCTCAGAGAGACGTCCGGCGTTCTGGGGCAGGGCCAGGAACGACAGCAGCCTCCGCATGGCTTCCTTGTATTCTGCGTTCATGGCCAGACGCGTCTTGACGCAGGCATGGATGCGGTCACGGATGCGCATGCCCTCCAGGTCCATGATCGCCAGTTCCGCCAGCATCCGCCGGTCGGACCACCGGGCAAAATGATCGGCGACCTCACCTAAGCCACCGGAAAAGGCGCGCCGGGCATATCCGGCTTCCTTCCCTAGATCCTTGGCACCCGCTTCCAGCGCCGGCCAAGCCCAACCGTCGAGGGGGACGTGCACCAGCATTGCTTCCACCAATTGGTCACGGTGTTGCTCCAGGTTTTCCTCAATCATCGACGTCCTCCGATATCCCTTCGGGGCGCTCACCACAGGGCCCCTGATCAGTTTTGGACATATCTTCCGCATAGCCAAGCTTGGAAAGATCGGTCATGCGCATGGGATATAAGATACCGTCCAAATGGTCGCACTCGTGCTGAACAACGCGGGCATGGTAGCCCTCGGCTTCCACTTCGAAGCACTGACCCTCGAGGTCCAAGGCGCGGTAGCGGATCTTCGTGTGCCGGGACACCACGCCCACCATATCCGGCAGCGAGAGACAACCTTCTATACCCTCCTCCATCGTCTCATCAACGGGTTCGATCTCCGGGTTTATAAGGACGGTTAATGGTACGCCATTCTCGCTGCCGTCGCGTTCCTCCGGCACACGGAACACGACCACGCGGGCCGGCACGTGGACCTGCGGCGCGGCCAGGCCGATGCCCGGCGCGTCCAGCATAGTCTCCACCATATCGGAAACCAGTTGTTGCACGGGTGCCGAAGTCGGATCAAGAACCGGACGGGCCTTCCCCATTAGCACGGGGTGGCCCATGCGGGCGATTTTCAGAATGGCCATGCCAAAACCCGCCTTGTCATAAAAAAAATCCCTTCAAATAAACCATAAGCAGGCCGAAACGGTCCTTCACATCCTGGATTTGATGTGTTAGAAGGAGCGCCTCTGGAGAGGTATTGGAGCCTTTCCTGATCATTCCATTACTTAAGATGATGAGGTAGAACGAAACGTGCAAGTCTCTGTTCGTGACAACAATGTCGACCAGGCCCTAAAGGTCCTGAAGAAGAAGATGCAACGCGAAGGCGTTTTCCGTGAAATGAAGCTCCGCCGTTCCTACGAAAAGCCGTCCGAGCGCCGGGCCCGCGAAAAGGCTGAGGCCGTGCGTCGCGCTCGTAAATTGGAGCGCAAGCGCCTGGAGCGCGAAGGCTTCTAAGCCCTTTTCTACATGTTTCGGCGTTGTATGATCCGCCGGCCATCTGAGGTGGGGTATTTCTTGCGTCTGGATACCACCGCACCGACTACCGAGGAGTCTGACCATGGCCAAGATCTATGAGATCAACGACATTGTGCCTGTCATCGATCCCAGCAGCTTCGTTCACCCAGATGCCATCCTCATCGGCGACGCTATCGTTGGGCCCAACTGCTATGTGGGTCCCGGCGCGGTTATGCGCGGCGACTTCGGCAGGCTTATTCTGGAAACTGGCGTCAACATTCAGGACAATTGCATCCTGCATGGCTTCCCCGGCACCGACACGGTGGTGGAAGAAGACGGTCACATCGGCCACGGTGCGGTCCTACACGGCTGCCGAATTGGACCCAACGCCCTGGTCGGCATGAATTCCGTGATCAATGATGACGCGGTCATCGGCGCCGAATGTATTGTTGCCGCCATGGCTTTCGTCCGCGCCGGAGAGGAATTTGCCCCACGTAGCCTGGTTGCCGGAATTCCAGCCAAAATCCTGCGCCAGGTTTCGGATGATGAGATTGAGTGGAAGTCGTCCGGCACCCGCGATTACCAGACCTTGACCAAAAGGTCCCTAGAAACCCTAAAATCGGCCACGGCGCTGAGCGCCCCAGAGGCGGACCGCCCGCGTATGCCAGTGGCGAGCTCTCAGCCCTTTCACGTTGGTCGCCGCTAATCTCCCACAATTTGATAACGCGACGCTCTGGCCCACGACAAGCTTAGCGACACCATATCCACTGCCCAATCAACCGCGGAATATATGGCCTCACGCGAGAACCAACGGGGAGTTTTGGAATGCTGCCCCGCCATCACCAACTTGCCCATTCGGTCGATGTGAACGGCGATATGGGTGCAATTCCGTAACAGTCGGGTTGAGCTATTCCAGAATGGGCTTGATCTGTTTTTGCTGTCCCACAGACTTTTCCGGTTCAACGCGGCTCTGTGATTGGTGTCACTCAATTAGAAAAAAGTCAGTGAGCTATACACCAGCGTTTTATAAAAAATGGCAGGCGCACTTATCCAAGTGCTTGCACAATCTCTTCCGTCATCTTCTTGGCGTCGCCAAACAGCATCAACGTGTTGTCGGCGTAGAACAACGGATTGTCGACGCCGGCGTATCCCGCACTTAGCGAGCGCTTCACAAACAACACCGTCCCCGACTTCTCCACATCCAGGATCGGCATGCCGGCGATAGGGCTCTGCGGATCGGTCTTGGCCACCGGGTTGGTGGTGTCGTTAGCGCCAATTATGTAGGCCACGTCGGCGGTAGAAAACTCGTGGTTGATCGCCTCCAACTCGAATACCTCATCATAGGGCACGTTGGCTTCGGCCAGGAGCACGTTCATGTGCCCGGGCATACGGCCGGCGACTGGGTGGATAGCGTAGGCTACCTCCACCCCTTCCGCCTTCAACAGGTCGCACATTTCGCGAAGTGCGTGCTGTGCCTGGGCCACGGCCATACCATACCCCGGCACGATGATTACCTTGTTGGCGTTCTTCATCAGAAAAGCCGCATCGTCGGCGGCCCCGGCCTTGGCTTTCTTGTCGCCCATATCCGCGCTCGGTACCGCAGCCGTATCGCCGCCGAAGCCACCCAGCAACACGCTGATGATGGAGCGGTTCATGCCCTTGCACATGATGTAACTGAGGATCGCGCCCGATGACCCAACCAGGGCACCAGTCACTATCAAGGCCGGGTTTGATAACGTGAATCCGATACCACAGGCGGCCCAACCAGAATACGAATTCAGCATCGACACGACGACCGGCATGTCAGCGCCGCCGATGGGGATGATGATTAGACAACCAATGGCGAAGGCGAGGATCGCCAGCCCCCAGAACACGCCCTCCGTCTGACCACCGATCAAGGTGAGGATCAACATCACAATGATCGTCGCAATCAAGGCATTGAGGCCGTGCTGGTAATTGAAGATGATGGGATTGCCGCTCATCAAGCCCTGCAGCTTGGCGAACGCGATGACCGAGCCGGAGAAGGTAATAGCGCCAATGACAAGACCCAAGGACAGCTCAATAATGCTGGCCATGTGAATGTCGCCAAATTTACCGATACCGTACGCCTCCGGCTTATAGAATGCCGCTACGGCGACGAACACAGCGGCCAGGCCCACCAGCGAGTGGAAGGCCGCGACCAGCTGCGGCAGGGCTGTCATCTCGATCTTGCGAGCGATAATGGTGCCCGCGGCGCCACCAATAACGATGCCGAGCACGATCAGTTCAAAGCTGACCACAGAAGGAGCAGCTAAGGTCGTGACCACGGCGATGACCATACCGGCGATGCCGAAGATATTACCCTGGCGGGCTGTTTCCGGTGAGGACAGTCCCCGGAGTGCCAAAATGAACAGCACCGAGGAAATGAGGTAGGCGAAGCCCGTCAATGTTCCACTCATGATCCGGCGCCCCTATTTCTTTTTCTTAAACATGCTGAGCATACGCTGGGTCACGATGAAGCCGCCGAAGATATTCACCGACGCCAACGTTACAGCGCAAAAGCCCATGACTTTGGAAAAGTCCATGTCCGCCGGGCCGGCAGCCAACAGACCGCCAACGATGATCACCGACGAGATGGCATTGGTCACCGCCATTAGCGGCGAATGCAGGGCCGGCGTCACGCTCCACACAACGTAGAACCCAACGAAACACGCCATCACGAAGATAAAGAACAGGCTGAGGAAATCAAATCCACCAGCCGCCGCCGCGGCCTGAACCTCGACCAGATGCTTCGTGCTTTGGATCAGCTTCTCTGCCTCGTTCGACACCTCGGCGGCTTTCGTCGCCAGCCTTGACGCTTGATCATGAATGGTTGCCGCGTCCATGGCCTAGGCCTCCTTCTTCGCAGATTTCTTAGGCTGCTCTTTCTTTGCCAATGCCTTCTTCGGCGCCGTGGTGCCTGGCACACGGCTGTTCACCACCTTGCCGTCCTTGGTCACCAGGGTGCCTATGACCAATTCGTCCTCCCAATCAATGACTAAAGTCTTGCTTTCCTTATCCACAAAGGGGGTCAGGAAATTCAGAAGGTTGCGCCCGAATAACGTGCTCGCGTCCTGAGCCAGACGGCCCGGCACGTTGGTGTGGCCGACGATCTTCACGCCGTTCGCCGTGGTCACCACTTCGCCCAGCTTGGCGCCGACAACGTTGCCGCCGGCTTCCACGGCCAAATCGACGATCACCGCGCCAGGCTGCATGCTCTCAACCATTTCCTTGGTCACCAGGGTCGGCGCCTGCCGTCCCGGGATTAAAGCGGTGGTGATGACGATGTCCTGCTTCTTGATATGCTCAGCAACGACGGCCTTCTGTTTTTCAAAGTACTCGGGCGGCATCTCCTTGGCGTAACCGCCTTCGGTCTGCGCGTCCCTCTCCATATCAGGATCGACTTCCAGAAACTTACCGCCCAGACTTTCCACCTGCTCTTTAGTGGCGGGGCGAACGTCCGTCGCTGTGACCACTGCACCGAGGCGCTTCGCGGTGGCAATCGCCTGAAGCCCTGCGACGCCGACGCCCATTATGAACGCCCTCGCCGGCGCCACCGTACCGGCCGCGGTCATCATCATCGGGAACGCCCGGCAAAACTCACTGGCCGCATCCAAAACGGACTTGTAGCCCGCCAGGTTCGATTGGCTGGAGAGAATATCCATGCCCTGCGCCCGGGTGATCCGCGGCATCAGTTCCATTGCCAAGCCGGTCACGCCCGCTTGGGCGATAGCAGCGATCCCCTTGCCGTCGCTGAGTGCGCCTAAGTGCGCCATCACGATCGCGCCTTTTTTGAAATTCTTCAGCTCCGCCTTGTCCGGTCCTTGCACTTTGAGGACGATGTCTGCCGACTTGACCGCGGCCGACGCCGACGCGGCAATGGTCGCGCCCGCGATCTTGTATGCGGAATCGGGAAACGCTGCGGTTTCGCCTGCGCCCTTCTCAACGGCCACGGAAAACCCAAGCCCGATAAGCTTCCCGACAGTCTCCGGTGCAGCGGCTACCCGCTGCTCGTCGGCGCGGCGCTCTTTGAGTATGGCGATATTCATGTTGGAAGCCCTCTCGTCAATTCGCGGGAGTTGTATAATTGCTGCACTGCAAAATCAACGAATTCCTGTTTTATGAAAGCTATTTATCCCGTTTTATAAAAATATGCTTCTGTTTTTTGACGTCTTTCCAGACTATGGCCAAGTTTCTCAGAAACGGCAACACTTCACCCTTTCGAATGTGAGGCCTCTATACAATCCTCGAATAGCCGCCGCGACGCACGAAAAATCAGCCATTGACCCCCTCCCAACGGCGGACTAAAGACGCGGCCAATCTCATGCGAGACAGGAGCTTCGGTCATGGAAAATCTGATTACCATCGAGAACGGCGAACGCGCCCCCAACACCTTTTCCCAAGAGGAATACGCAATCCGTTTATCGAGGCTTCGTCACCTAATGGTCGAACAGAACCTGGATGCAGTGGTATTCACGTCGTACCAAAATATCAACTACTATTCGGATTTCTTGTTCTGCCACTTTGGCCGATTTTATGCTCTCGTCGTGACCCACGCCACGGCGACGTCGGTCAGCGCCAACATCGACGGCGGACAGCCCTGGCGGCGCACCTACGGCAACAACCTGATCTACACGGACTGGGAGCGCGACAATTACTTCCGCGCGATCCAACAACTCGCGCCAACGGGTGGCCGGGTCGGCATCGAACAAGACAACCTGACGGTGACCAACTTGGGCAAGATGATCGGCGCGCTGCCAAACACAGAGTTGGTTGATATCGCGCCGAAGACGATGGCGCTTCGTATGATCAAGTCGGATGAGGAGATCGAACATATCAAACACGGTGCCCAGGTGGCCGACATCGGCGGCGTGGCTTGTGTTGCGGCAATCACCGAGGACGTCCCAGAATACGAAGTAGCACTAGCGTCCACCGGCGCCATGGTCCGAGAGATCGCCGCGCGTTTCCCGAACGCCGAACTCATGGATACCTGGACCTGGTTTCAGTCGGGTATCAACACAGACGGCGCACACAATCCGTTGACGAGCCGCCGAGTGCAGAAGGGCGACATCCTCAGCCTTAACTGCTTCCCCATGATCGCGGGCTACTACACAGCGCTGGAGCGCACCCTGTTCCTGGACCACGCCAGCGACGAACACCTGCGCCTATGGAACGTCAACGTTGAGGTCCACGAGCGCGGCCTGGAACTGATCAAGCCCGGCGCGCGCTGCTGCGACATCGCCCATGAATTGAACGAAATCTACAAGGCGCATGACCTTCTGCAGTACCGCACGTTCGGATACGGCCATTCCTTCGGCGTGCTGAGCCACTACTACGGACGCGAGGCGGGCCTGGAGCTTCGTGAGGATATCGAGACCGTGCTCGAGCCAAATATGGTCGTTTCCATGGAACCCATGATAATGCTGCCCGAGGGCATGCCTGGCTCAGGCGGCTACCGGGAGCATGACATTTTGGTGGTCACTGAAGACGGTGCCGACAACATCACCTGCTTCCCCTACGGACCAGATCACAACATCGTCGTGGGCTGAGACGATGGCGAAGAATAACGGGTTTTAGCCCGTTGCCCGCGCCACCACCCATTGATGGAAATCCGTTTCATCCACAAGATGAACTTAGCCCATGTAAGTCCATAGTTTGTTGTCATTGGCCTCCATAACCGCATAGAAAAATATCGGTAGAGTGGTGCTCCGGACCCAGGTGCTAGATCTGGAGATCCGGGCGAAGACTTCAGTCCGCGGCGGTTGGAAACACATGGACCAGTCGAGCACATCGCCTTCAATAGGCTAGCCGAAGGCGTTTAGGCGTGCGCTTATGGAACCAGGTTCCGTCGGGTCAGTTCAGCAGGTGCTTCGCGATGTTGAGCAGATGAATTTGGCTGGTTCCTTCATAGACCCGAAAGGCCCGCACGTCACGGTAGAACCTTTCAATACCCGTCCCCTTTACGTATCCGGCACCGCCAAAAATCTGCACCGCCTTATCGGCGACGCGGCCGCACATCTCAGTGGAGAAGTACTTGCAGAGACTGACATCCATGGTCACGTCCTCGCCGTGGTCGCGCTTGCGGGCCGTCTCGAGGATAAGAGCCCGGGCGGCCTCGATCTCAACCTTGCATTCAGCCAGCATTGCCTGGACCAGCTGAAATTCCCCGATGGACTTATCAAACTGCTTACGCGACTTAGCGAAAGCGACAGCATCATCGAGCATACGAATGGCCGGCCCAGTGGAAAGGGCGGACAAATTGATGCGCTGCTTGTTGAGTGCCCTCATTACCGTCCCAAACCCCTTGCCCTCGACACCGCCAAGAACGGCGCTGTCGGGGACGAACACGTCGTTTAGGTAAACCTCGCCTATTGGCGCGCCTTCCTGGCCCATCTTCGGGGTGGATCCGCTGGTCGTCAGGCCGTCAGTGCCGCGCTCGATCAGGAAGGCGGTGACCCCCTTGCCGCCCCGTTCTCCATCCGTACGCGCGAACAGACTGAACAAGTCGGCGATGGGCGCCAGCGTGATGTAGCGTTTCGTGCCGTTGATCCGATAGCCGCCGTCGACTTTCTCTGCCCGGGTCTGCATGGCTGTCGCGTCGGAGCCTGCGGATTCTTCGGTCAAAGCTAGGCACCCTAACATATCGCCCGAGGCCAATTGCGGCAGGTAGGTGCGTTTCTGATTTTCCGTCCCGTCGCGGACAATACATTCCGAACCGATCCCCGCGTTCTGCCCACCGTAAACCCTGAACGCCACCGAGCATTGCGTAAATTCCATGAACGCCAGCGCCAGCTCCTCCGACGTCATTCCCGCCCCGCCGAATTCCTCGGGGATGCTCCAGCCAAAACTGCCGAGTTCCTTGAGTTTGTCGATCACCTCTTCGGGGATATGGTCCTCCAACTCCACTCGATCTTCGTTGGGGATGGCGACGTCGCGGACGAAGGTTCGGATACGGTCCAGGTGCTCATTCATTTTCTGCCGGTCGCGGATCATGCGTCTTGTTTCCCTCTGCCGCTGCCATCACTTGCACTGTAGAAAGCGCCGGCATGATGACCGCGCAAAAAACCCTGGTCGAGGCTCCCGGATTTCAATACGCGCGTTTGTTTTGACATGCGAAAATAATTAATTACTCCTA
>DFRF01000094.1:18514-19554 GCA_002378125.1 Rhodospirillaceae bacterium UBA3470
TTCTTATGACATTTATAAATATCAAGAGCGGTAGATTTTGAATCTAGGTTAATCTAGTCTGGTCGTTTGGCGACCAAGTCGATTTCCACTAATGCCTCTCGGGCAAGGCTAGTCACGCCAACGCAGGTCCGCGCCGGCAAACGGTCCTCTGGGAAATAGGATCTGTAGGCCTCATTCATGGCATCGTAATCGCGCTTGAAGTCGGTGATGAAGACACGCACAGACAAGACGTGTTCTAACCCCAAACCAGCCTGACTTAAGACGATGATCAGATTATCCATAACCCGCCGCGTCTGCGCTTCAATTCCATCCGGCAAGGGTTTCAAGTCGTCGTCCGGATCGGTCGGCATTTGACCAGTCAGTTGCACCCAACCTTCGCATTCGACGGCGTGGCTGAACGGCGCCACATGCTTGGGCGCGGCGGAGAAGTTGTGAAAGATTGGAACAGCCATGGTGGTCGCGTCTCCTAATTTGTACATCCCAATCCTCGCACAATGAGCAAAATCCTAGTAGGCAACAACCACGATTTTTGTTGAGCCCGGCGAGGAAAAGCCGCAAAGACAAGGCATGACCATTACACCGACCCCGGCACAACAGATCACCGGCCTCTCCGCCGCGGCCGCCGCGTCCATCAGCCTGGGGGTGATCACGCCAGCGGCCCGACTCGCCTATGACAGCGGCGTCTCCACGACCACGCTGGTCGCTTTCCGGGTCGCCGTGGCGACGGTGATCATAGCCGGCCTGGTGGCTTTTTTGCGCCGGCCGTGGGCGTTCAACCCGACCGCTTTAAAGCCCACGTTGGCTACGGTACTGGGCATCCTCATGGTGGCTTTCGGGTACATGTCTTCGGTGCTGTTCATCCCTGTTAGCCTCTCGGCCCTGATCTTCTTCACTTTTCCAATCATCGTATTAGTGCATGCCACTCTGACGGAGCGGCGCGCGCCCAGTCTCGCGACCGTCGCGGCGTTCGCCACAGCCTTCGCGGGCCTGACCCTGGCTTTGGGGCCGAACTTCGAGATCCTGGACCTTCGCGGTGTCGG
>DFRF01000094.1:19867-20571 GCA_002378125.1 Rhodospirillaceae bacterium UBA3470
GACCTTCGCGGTGTCGGCTGCGCCTTGATCGCCGCAGTCGGCGCTTGTCTCGTAATGATAACCGGCTCCTGGGCGGCCCGGCGCATGGATGCGCTCACGCTCACGTTTTACACCCAGGCATTTTGCCTACCGGTTGTCGTCGCCGTACTGTTGAGCGTTGGTAACGTCGCACTGCCAACAGACGGTGCCGGATGGACCGGCCTAAACATCGCAGCGGCCGGCTACATCGCGGGCATGTGCCTATTGATGGCGGCTGTCCGACTCGCTAATCCCGCGCCAGTATCCATGATCAACAACCTGGAACCCCTGGTCACTTTAGTGGCGGCGGCCTTGATCCTGGGCGAACGCATGACGGGCATCCAATACGCTGGCGGCGGACTGGTTCTAGTGGCCGTGGTGCTCGCGACCCGGGAAATGGCGCCCAAACACGCCAACTAGGCGAATTTCTAGCTTTCGTAGACGAATTGCGCGGGGTCAGCGGTCTGCAATCCACGAAAAACGTATCGTCGCCGGTCCGGTAAATATTGGCCTTTCAGACCAGCTTGCGGGCGACAGAACCGCCTTGATGCAGGTACCGATGGTTACTCTCTCGATGTCGATACGCCAGTACAGGGAAGATGCCCGAGTTTCTGGCCCCCCTACCCATGCTGTTCGAGAAAGACTGTTAGACGCTCAAACTGTTTACGAACATCTCCTCGCTAGGC
>DFRF01000127.1:0-11348 GCA_002378125.1 Rhodospirillaceae bacterium UBA3470
AATTACTTAATTACTTAATTACTTACGCAAAATCATATTTGAGTTGTGGTCTGCCACCCTGGCGTCGCGACCAGCACCAATCTTCGCCCGTCAACCCGGTCAACCTCTCGCCAGTCCACGCCGTTAAAACAAGATTACGGAGATCTGGAGGAGCGCGCAGAAAATATACGAAAGCCGGCTTTCCCTAAATTCGCGCAAATAACCCTAGCCGGCATCCGAGGATGTGTAACGGAAGACATCTAAACAGGGGCTCCGGCCGACAGCAAAGCCGCACGATTGAAGATCTCAGCCGTCATTCATGAATGCTATCGGCGGAATATCGCGACCGATCATCCACATGTTCGCCTGCGACCATCACCTCTAAAACGTCCACGGTCTCAGCCTCGATAATGCGCTTGGCAATTTCGTAAGAGAACCCGGCACGTGCTAAGGCTGCCAGATCACGATCGCGGCGTTCTTCTCGCTCGTCATCACGACGGTAAGGCCCCAGGCGGCGGCGGCGTGCCAACGCGGCGGCCGCGACGAGATCAAGGTCGAGTGCATCTTCCCGGGCCGTTTCCAAGGCGGCCTCAATATTGTCGGCGTCGAGCCCCTTCTCTCGAAGCTTCATCGCCACAGCAAGCGATGAACTGCCCCGTGCCAACAAGGATCGTGCGCGGTTCTCCGCATAGGCACGGTCATTGAGATAGCCCAAGGTCTGGAACTTGGTGATCAACGTCTCGATCCAGGCCGCGCCCTCTTCAGGATCAGTCCCATGGGCACGCGCAGAGGCTACGACCCGCCGCATAAGTACTTTACGCAAACTGTCCGTAGTCGCCGAGTAACGAGAGAGATAATGAAGCGCTACATTGCTGAGACGCCTTTCTGTTAACTCCCGCGCCCCCCGCCGGCCGACCTTCTTAGGTGCGTTCTCGCCGCGCTTGTCGGCATCGTCCATCATGCTCAGAGTGTCGCATGGTGCTGGCCGAACACCAATTTTTCTTTTCTCATCGTGCTCATGGTGTATCTAGGATCAAGGGATGAAGGACATCATGCACGACCCCGCCACGCCCAACTGGATCGGTTTGCGCACGCTATACATGCGCGAGGTTCGCAGGTTCTCGAAAGTGTATACGCAAACTATTATGGCGCCCGTAGTCACGACGCTATTATTCCTCGCGGTCTTTTCCCTTGCGCTCGGCGGAGAGCACCGTGTTGTCGCCGGCCTGCCCTTTATGCAGTTCCTTGCGCCAGGCCTAATTATAATGGCGATTGCCCAGAATGCATTCGCCAACACGTCGTCGTCGATCATGGTCTCCAAGATCCAAGGCAATATCGTCGACATTCTGATGCCGCCGTTCACGGCCAATGAATTATGGTTAGCCTTGGTTATGGGCGGGGCTAGCCGGGGCATCGCCGTCGGTCTCGCCGTGGGAGTTGCCATGACCTTTTTCGTAGATCTCGGCTTGTATGCGCCAGGGTATATCCTCTTCCACGCCTTGCTGGCTTCGGTACTGCTCTCGCAGTTGGGAATGATCGGCGGCATTTGGGCGGAGAAGTTCGATCACATGGCAGCGATCACCAATTTCTTCATCACGCCGCTCGCGTTCCTGTCAGGCACCTTCTATTCGATTGAACGGTTGCCGGAAACCTTTCAAGCCATCGCGCACTTCAATCCCTTCTTCTTCATGATCGACGGATTTCGCTACGGTGTAATTGGGCATGCGGACGGCAACCTCACCGCTGGGCTAGTCGTCATGATTGCAATCAACGTAGTGCTCTGGCTGGTGAGCACCCGGATGCTGCATAACGGTTACAAATTGAAAACCTGACTGAGCGGCACGTTGACAAGAGCACCCCCCGTCAACATACTTTGCCGCTTTTCCGGTGGCCACGGTGACCCTGCCGGCACAGAGGAGGATGAAATCGTGATACCCGCCGTTATGCCGACCTACGCCAGATACGACGTCGCTCTTGAAAGGGGCGACGGCGTTTATGCATTCGGCACGGACGGGCAACGATATCTGGATTTCGGCGCCGGCATTGCCGTAGCGTCGCTGGGTCATTGCCATCCGCATCTGGTCGAGGCCTTGAAAACGCAGGCCGAAACCCTTTGGCATGTCTCCAACCTTTACAATATTCCAGGCCAGGAGCGCCTGGCCGAGCGCCTGGTCGCCAATACGTTCGCGGATGCCGTATTCTTCAACAACTCGGGTAATGAGGCGGTGGAGCTTGGCTTCAAGATGATGCGCAAGTTTCAATCCGAGAACGGCCACTTGGAACGCTATCGGATAATTTCCATTGAAGGCGCCTTCCACGGCCGTTCGCTTGCCGGCCTCGCAGCCGGGAAGCAGGAGAAGCAAACGGCCGGTTTCGGCCCACTGACCGACGGGTTCGATCAGGTGGCCTTCGGCAACCTCAACGAGATGCGGGCCGCCATAACTCCAGAAACCGCCGGTATCGTCATTGAGCCGATCCAGGGTGAGGGTGGCATCCGCCCCTTCGATGACGACTATCTCAGAGGACTTCGGGCCATCTGTGACGAATATGGCCTGTTGTTGCAGTTCGACGAAGTGCAAACGGGTATTGGCCGCACCGGGAAGCTTTTCGCCTACCAATGGTCGGGCGTTGCCCCGGACATCCTCTCGTCCGCCAAGGGCTTGGGGGGAGGTTTCCCGGTCGGCGCGACAATGGCCACCGAACAAGTCGCGGCCACTATGGGCGCCGGCAGCCACGGCTCCACCTTCGGCGGCAATCCACTGGCCATGGCCTGTGCCAACGCTGTCCTTGATGTAGTCTTGGGAGATGGATTTCTCGACAACGTAGACGCCATGTCGAAGCGCCTGCGCAAGGGTCTCGACGACCTTGTCGTCAAATTTCCAAACCACTTGGCAGGCGTGCGCGGCAAAGGCTTGCTACTCGGATTGCAGTTCCAAGGGGACGGCAGTGAGGCCGGCGCCATGGTTGTCAAGGTAAACGCCCTCGGTTTGCTGAGCGTCCCCGCTGGTGACAACGTGATGCGGATGATCCCGCCCCTCATCATCGAAAGCGCTCACGTGGATGAAGCCTTGAGCATTCTCGACAAGGCCCTTGTGGATACGGCTGCCGAAGCAGGTTGAGATGAGCGAGCTTCGGCACTTTTTAGATATTGACCAGCTCGACGCCGGGACGCTTCGGGATATTCTGGATCGCGGTCTATCCTTAAAGAAATCCTGGATGGACGGAGGACAGGAACGTCCGTTCGACGGACGCACCCTGGTTATGATCTTGGAGAAGCCGTCAACCCGAACCCGGGTGTCGTTCCAGGTCGGCATGCAACAGTTGGGCGGCATGGTAGTGGTCATGAGCGAGCACGAATCGCAACTCGGTCGTGGCGAGACACTGGCCGACACGGCTCAGGTTTTGTCTCGCTACGCGGATGCGATCATGATCCGTACGAACAATCCACAAAAACTACAAGACTTGGCCACCTCCGCGACGGTGCCGGTGATCAACGGCCTGACGGATAATTCTCATCCGTGTCAAATTATGGCCGACATCATAACCTTCGAGGAGCACCGCGGATCCATCACCGACCGCGTCGTTACATGGTCCGGTGACGGCAACAACGTCGCGCAGAGCTGGATTCATGCTGCAGTGAAACTCGGGTTCACCTTGAGGCTTGCATGTCCGGACCCGCTTGAGCCGTCCCAAGACATTTTGGATTGGGCTGTGGCCGAAGGTGGCGACATCGTGCTCACGGACAGTCCTGAAGAGGGTGTGTCCAAAGCGGATCTGGTGGTGACGGACACCTGGGTCTCTATGGGAGACACGGACGCAGACATGCGTCGTGAACTCTTGCTGCCGTTTCAAGTCAATGCTGATCTCATGGCCCTTGCCAACCCAGATGCATTGTTCATGCATTGCCTCCCGGCACACCGCGGCGAAGAGGTCACCGACGATGTTATGGATGGCCCCCAATCTGTAGTCTGGGATGAAGCGGAAAATCGCCTGCATGCCCAAAAAGGTATCTTGTCATGGTGTCTGGAATAACCGCCCCCGGCGCCGAGGTTTTTGGAAGTTATGAATTCACCGACGCAACGTTCGCGGTCTTGGAACCGTAGCTCCGTCCGCTTAGCTTACAGCCGAACGAGTGACCTCGGATAGATGGCTCCTCCAGCCAAGCCCTACTATGAATTTAAGCCCCTATCGACGTCCATATTGCAAAGGTCGATGACTTGATACCGGCTAACGCAACTTCAAACGTTACAATCCAGGATCAGGTTGATGATAAATGGATAGCGGTCTCCCGCAGCGGTTTCCATCTCAATGTCTCCAGTGTCCTGGATCAGATTGGCGGGAAGACCGCGTTCCTAGCCTATGGCGATGGCGAACAAGTGCGGGGCGTTGGGCTTGGGGTCTTGGAAGGCGGATGGCTTTACATATTTGGGATGCAAATCAGAGCGACGTTCCAACGGCCCTGGGCAGGCAAAGCTATCGTGACTAGTGTTTCCGTATGGTTCCTTGCGGAAAACGCCAGAGGTGTCTATTCCCAAAGGGAAGAAGACAATTCAAATGTCTGTCAGTTGTATCCGTCACTAGAATTCCAGACGGACTATGCCTTTCACTACCGGACCTTGTTTCGCGATGACTGACCGTCACCGTAATTTGAGCGACTTCATCCTCCCCTTCCAAGTCGAAGCGCTCGGCGTTCGGGGAAGATTCGTGCGCCTAGAGAAAACCGTTCAAGACCTGACCGGCGACGGCCGCTATCCCAATGACGTGGCGATTCTTTTGGCGACGACAACGGCCCTCTCCGCAACACTTGCCAGTGGCTTAAAGTACGAGGGCATCTTCACGCTTCAAGCACAAGGTAATGGTCCGGTCAGTCTGTTACTAGCCGATATGACCAGCGATGGCGACATGCGGGGCTACGCCAAGTACGATGCCGATGCGCTCCCCGGTCCCGACGACGCGGGCGCCATGGTGCCGCGACTTCTAGGCGCTGGCCACTTGGCGTTCACGGTCGATCAGGGGCCAGATACGGACCGCTATCAGGGCATCACTGAACTTAGCGGTGGCACCCTTGCCGATTGCGCACAGACCTACTTCCGGGATTCCGAACAGTTGGAGACGGCCGTAGTGCTGAATGCACAAAGCGACGATAAGGGCTTTTTACGCGCCGGTGCGTTCATGATCCAAAAGATGCCAGATCGACCTGTCGATCCCAAAATCTGGGCCGATCCACATGAACCGTGGCGGGAAGCCACTATTCTGGCCGCCTCCCTGAAGGCGTCCGAGCTCCTTGATCTGGCCCTGCCCGCCCGCGATCTGCTATTTCGCCTGTTCCACGAGCGCGGTGTTCGTGTGTTTGAGCATAAGCCAGTCCGGCACGCATGCCGATGCAGCCGGGAGCGAGTTAAAAACACACTGGCTTCGTTCCCAAAAGTGGAAATCAATGCCATAAAAGAAGACGACGTGATTAGCGTCACATGCGAATTCTGCGGCCTCGACTATATATTCGACGAAACGGACCTGCGTGAGCTATACGTTTGATTGACGCATTTTGCTACAGACATGACCCGGAGGAAGAAGATAACCGTGCATAAAGCTTTTCGTCATACCTTGTCTACAGGGCTTGTAATCGGTCTGTTGGTAGCATGTGCTTCACCGGCTCCGACCCAACGCTTGCCGGATATAACGTTTTCTCACCTCCAGGTCTACAAAGTCGATGTGGCCAAGATTGAGATTGAAAACCGCTACACCGCGCCGCTCAACGCGCCGCACATTGTGCACCTAATGCCAACGGCACCGGACAAGGCCCTCGAGCAATGGGTGAAGGACCGTTTTCAAGCTGTTGGCCGAACCGGTAGTCTTCGGTTGATCATTGAGGATGCGCGGGCGACCGAAACAGCACTCACCCTCGACAATAGCCTCAAAGGACGCCTGACGAAACAGCAGTCCAAACGTTATGACATGGCCGTGCTTGCGACACTGCATATGCGCGATGGGACAGGTAAAACCATCGGTACCGCCCGCGCGCGCGCCGAACGCTCCATCACGGCGCGCGAAGACATCAGCCTAAACGATCGCGAGAAACTCTGGTTCGATACGGTCAACCTGCTAATGACCGATTTCAACAAGGTCATGGAAGTAAACGTCCAATCCTATCTTTCCCGCTGGCTACGTTAGCCAGTTCGTTCGAGAAAGCCGCAATACGCATGTAAAAACGGGGGTGCCCGTTAGCACCCCCGAATTCGTTGGTTACGTTCGCTCTCTGATTAGCGAAGGAAGGTAATAGTCACGCGGCGGTTCTTGCCTTCGTGCTTGTTATCGCCACGGTCTACGACCGGTGCGATTTCTCCGTAGCGGGACCACTTAAGAATTTTCCGCGGCACACCCAATTCCATGAGACGGTTGCTCACTTCGGCAGCGCGATAGCGGGATAGACGCATGTTATATTTTTTGCTGCCCGCCGAATCAGCGTGGCCGGCAACAATGATCTTGCCCGGCTTACGCAGACGGTAGTCGGCATAGGCTTGCTTGATTTTAGTCATTTCGCCGCCCGTGATGTCGGCGCTGTCGGAACCAAAGTAGACGACAAACGGTGCAGGCATGGGAGCCGGCGGTGCCATCTTCTTCTTGGCCATCTTCTTCTTACGGACTTTCGTGTCAAAAAGAGCAGCTTGGAAAGCCTGACGACAAGCGCGTATGTGTTCGACCTTATCGCCTTCTTCCTGTTCCTGAATCCAGCAGTCGAACATAGCCTGAGCGCGCGCCGCAGGACCCGGGGTCAGATCGCTGCCGCCATTCCAGAGCTTGTTAACAAGAGCCATCCGGGCCTTCGCCAGTTGACCTGAGGCGTGAGCAGGGATTTTCCGCTCATTAAGTTGCTGCGGCAGAACATCCAAACCAAGTCCGGCATCTCTCGCCTTTTTGATGAAGTACTTCGTGTCGTCCGCGTCGTCTTCTGCTTGCTCAGCTTTGGCTAAAGAGACGTATTCCTTGTGCAACGCCGATTTAAATGCGTCACGGGTTGTTTGCATACCAGCAACGGAAGCCGTGTCGATGCTGCTTGCACACCCGGAAACCAGCGCAGCCGCCAAGCCTGCCAGGACTATAAATTTCAACTGTTTCATTACAGGCATCCTCTTGATGTTATTCAACCGTTTAATCAACCGGTTAGGTCAGACCTAGCAACAACTTGGTTGCAAATGAACGGCCTTTTATCACCCTACCGTGAAAACCTGATGCGCCGGATTCTAAATTTGGCAATTACCCGACACACATATACACCCTACACACTGTATTCGCCATCAGTTTAAACCGTATAAGACGGACGATGCAAATATCCAATTATGGCAAACTTCCGCGCCGTTTCAGGGTCATACAAAGATCGATGCATACCATTTTAACCGCGCCAGAAGCTTCGGGTGAACAGGACAATGACGGTGAAGAGTTCAAGTCGGCCGAGAAGCATGCCGCCGCTCAGCAACCATTTCGCCGTATCCGGAAGGCTTGCGAAGTTTCCAGCCGGCCCGACGATCGGGCCCAGGCCGGGGCCCACGTTAGCAATGGCTGCAGCGGCGCTGGAAAATGCGGTCAGAAAATCCAACCCCAGCAACCCCAGCGCTAGGGCCAGGATGCAGAACGAAAAGAACCACATGAAGAAGAACCCAAGGACGGACATGATGACGTCATCTGAGATGGGCTGTCGGTTGTAATAGGGTATAAACACGCCGTTCGGCTGCATTAGTTGGTGGGTCTGTGATCGCGCGGCAGCGTAAAGGACTTGAATTCGAAAGACCTTGATTCCACATGTCGTCGAACCGGCACATCCACCAATGAACATGATGAAGAAGAAAATGGGTGTCGCGAACGCACCCCACAAGCCATAGTCGGCGGTTGCATATCCCGTCCCTGTGATAATCGAAACGATGTTGAATGCGGCCAATCTCAAGGCATCGGCGATCTCCGACCCTCGCTCCATCCAAAGCCAGCCCGCGGTCACTAAAATAATGACCACCACAGTGGTCAGAAACCATTGCACCTGGGTATCGCTCCCCAACGCGGTCCAATCACCCTGTAAAGTCTTCAAATAAAGCAGGAATGGCAAGGCGCCCACGATCATCCCAGCGACAGCCAAATAATCGATCCAGGCATTGTTGAAGTGCCCAATCGACGCATCGTGGGTGGAGAAACCGCCGGTGGCGATAGTCGTCATGGCGTGTGCCACCGCGTCAAACCCCTTCATACCGGCCATCCAATAGGCAAAGGCCCAAACACCGGTAAGAATGAGATAAATGACGCCGATGGCGGTTGCAATTTGGGCGGCGCGGGGCAAGGCTTTCTCCGTCTGATCGGAACTCTCCATGCGGAAAAGTTGCATCCCACCAACCCGCAGCATGGGTAGCACGGCGATAGCCATGACGATAATTCCGATACCGCCGAGCCACTGCAGAAGCGCCCGCCAGATCAATACACCTGAAGGCGCCTGATCCAATCCAGTAATAACCGTCGAGCCCGTTGTAGTGAGGCCGGACATAGCCTCAAAAATAGCATCCGTGAAACTCAGATTAAGCTCTGAAAATTTGAGCGGCAGTGAGGCGAAAAACACCAACGCCATCCAACTTAGCGTCGTCATCACGAAGGCCTGCCGAGCCATCATCCGGCCGCCACCAGTTCGGCACGTCAGCGCCGTACCCACGCCGACGAACAAAGTCACCCCCCCCGAGATCAGGAATACCTCCCAATCCGGATGGCCGTCGTATAAATCAAACGCGGCAGGCACCACCATCATCACGGCGAGGGTGGACAACAGGATGCCGATTACCATGAAAACCGGCCGGAAATCCATATTTTCGCCTGTTTCGGTTTACCCCAGGGACGCCCCCGGCGCCCATCTTCGCGAACTGAACCGCGTTGGGCGGCGCTGGTCAACTAGAATTCGTTGTTGACACACCTTAGCCAAACCGCGTTTCGCCGGAGGAAGGATTACCAATCATGGCCAGAAGTTCCCGGCGCGTTTCACCATTTTCCCGAAAGGTGCCGAGCATGCGGCTGGTCACCATGGTCACACCGGCCTTTCGCACGCCACGGGTGGTCATGCATTGGTGCGCGGCCTCAATGACCACTGCAGTCCCAAGCGGCTGCAGGATTTCGTTAATGGCGTTGGCCACTTGCGAGGTCAATTTTTCCTGTATTTGGAGCCGTTTAGCATAAGCCTCGACGAGGCGCGCCAGCTTTGAGATACCGACTACCCGACGATGAGGCATATATGCTACGTGAGCTTTACCCAGGATTGGAACCATGTGGTGTTCGCAATGGGACTCGAGCCGGATATCGCGCAGCAAAACAATTTCGTCGTATCCTTCAACTTCTTCAAAAGTTCGCTCAAGTATGGCTTTGGGATCGGCGGCATAGCCAGAGAAGAACTCTTCGTAGGAGCGTACGACGCGATCCGGGGTATCCACGAGCCCTTCCCGGTCGGGGTCATCGCCCGCCCATCGAATCAACGTCCGAACCGCCGCCTCCGCATCCGAACGGCTGGGCTTGGCAGTTTCATTTTGTTTCTCAGCGCTGACGCTGAAAGGTTTATCAAAATTCACTCGAAATATCCTGTGTCATCAATTAGTCGATCTTCTGTAAATGGGTGACGCCTGACATGACGTCAAGTTCGTCTGACGACGATCGAAACCCAAAGTGGAGGTGAAAGCCAGATCAATGAATAAACGGCTGTGGGCCTTCACAGCTATCTAACGAGAACGCGGGCACAGAAATATCAAACATTTCGCCGGCCTCGCTAATCATACGGAAACTCCCAGACATGAACCCCGACGACGTCGTAAGCGGTGTGCCGCTTGTGTACTCGAACGCCTCCCCCGGCTTAAGGACCGGCTGTTCACCAACGACACCATCGCCGATTACGTCATGCGCCTGGCCGCGCGCATCGATGATCCGCCAATGCCGCGTCAACAGCTGCGCCACGGCGTCGCTGTGGTTCTCAATACGAACTTGGTAGGCCCAGAGGTACCGTCCTGCATCAGGTTCGGATTGATGCTCCAGATACACAGGCTGCACGCTCACGGTAATGCCGCGGGTCGTCTCCGAATAGGCATCAGGCATCGAGGATGGGGAGGCTACGGACATTCTTAACTCTTTAGTTCGGGCTGCACGATGCGCCCCCCAGAATACAGAATTTCGCGCAATGGGGATGGTTTAGCCGAATGCCGCCTGCCGACTGGCTAAGATTGGCACCCAGTTCGAACTCCTCATCGAAGGGTAGCAAGGTGCAGGGCACGACGACGGGGCCGTCGGCGCCCTTCTTGCTAACGATCATCCGGGACGTCGCACACATGATCGTTTCCGGTTTGATCCCAAGAATATCCCAACAATGCACGGTGATCTCCGGAACATCGACGGCCATGTCCATTTCGGGAAACAAAATAAGACGCGCCGGGTCATCGGCATCGATGTTGATGTTTTCGCTTTCGAAAAAGGCACGGTAACCGACCCGTGCCTCGTTCTCCGTCTCGTCCCAACAGGTTCGGCCAGCCACATTCAGATTGAAGCCGTTGACCGCCAGCCACCGAAGGCCCTCGATCATCGGCTCCCAAGTTCCGGTTCCTCGAATGTCTTCGTGTTTCTTTCGCGTGAAATGATCAATCGACACCCGGATCGCCAGAGCGTCACCATGACAATCGCGCATCGCCAAAAGGTCTTCGCGCCGATGATGGAGCGGTCTCATCGCATTGGTAAGAACTAGGACGCGGAAACCGCGGGTCAGGCTCTCTTCGATCATTGCCGGCAGATCCTTATTCATGAACGGCTCGCCGCCCGTGAACGCAATCATCTCGACCGGGTAACCTTCGACTGCTATCTCATCGAGATAATTCTCCACTTGGGGCAAGCTGAGATATCGCAGGTGATCATTAGTGGGACTGGAATCCATATAGCAATTCTTGCAAGTAATATTGCAGAGACTGCCGGTGTTGAACCAGACGGTATGGAGCCGCGTTAGTGCGACCACCGCACGCTCCTCTCCCTTCGCGGTAACGAGAGGGTCCCGGAATTTGGCCGGATCCATGGGAACGTCCTGGAAAATCGTCGAATTGGGCATGGTACCAATTTCAATACGTATCGCGGGTGAATTTCATCAACAACTTATAATATGCACCGCTGTTCCGCGCTAATCAAAATAGTTTTATTAGCCCGATATA
The DNA here is from genome assembly GCA_002378125.1 of Rhodospirillaceae bacterium UBA3470. Classification (GTDB taxonomy): domain Bacteria; phylum Pseudomonadota; class Alphaproteobacteria; order Rhodospirillales; family Casp-alpha2; genus UBA3470. The sequence continues at coordinate 11,178 of DFRF01000127.1, forward strand.
ACCTCAGCCAGGGACCAAAAAAGGTACGACTTGGCTGTCCTCGAACACGCAAAGCGGCAATGTACCGGCCACATCGCCATTCATCTGGATCGGTTCACCGTTGTGCCCTCAATGTACGCCTCAAAGACCACCAGATATAGCCCATACCTTACCCTCAGCTAACCAGCTCTG
>DFRF01000127.1:11684-14045 GCA_002378125.1 Rhodospirillaceae bacterium UBA3470
CTCACCCCACCGATCACACTCAAGACAGAACAGACCAAGGGTCATGTGATTGTCTCTATTTTTCTGGATGATGAGTTTTAGGCCGCCGAAGCCTCGGTTCCTTCCGACTGACATTTTGGCTTGCATCTTCACCAGTCCGGTTAGTGAAAAATGGAGGCGTTGATATTCTCTGGCTAAGCCGTTCATTCAACTGTGCCCCTACTACGTATTTGTTGGTCTGTCCGACGGGATAGAGAAGATTGGCTAAAAATAGGACGACTAAATTAGTAATGATCAAGATTAGTAGATCAAATGAGAGGTAATATTCGAGTGAGAACGTTGGCACCACGTCACCTATCAAATGGTTGTAAGATGAATACAATTCGGGTGCACCGGAAGCGAGATATTCAAGATTATCAGCATGAAGTAATGGCAGAATCAAATAAGCCGCTATACTGGCGCCAAACACAAATATAAGGGTTACCCTCACGACTCTATTCGGGAAAAACAAACCCCAGAAAAGCACAACTATGGTGTAAAATGCTATTTGAAGAAACTGATAAACGAAGGCTAGTTCCTCACCTTCTTCGGTGAGCTTGTTGCCATCTGAAACAAAAGTTGATGCGCCAAGGGCGAAAATATCAAGAAAACCGACAACAAGAAGTCCAAGCTCTGCTATCAGCCAAGACACTAAACAAAGTAACAGGTATATTAAGCAAAGGGGTGCATACAAAATTAACATGCTGCGAGCGTCAGCAGAGTTGTCATGTGAGTAGGGAAGCAAGAATTGAAAAGACGATTAGTGCGGCTCCTATATCCGTGTCTCCTGTATTGATAAGAGTGCGGTTTGGTCAGAAATTTTATCTTCGTCATTATGTATACATACCGATGTCGACCAGAATTAATCGAAGGACACCGCTCAGGCGCGTCGATTTGTGTTGGACCTGTCTCTCTACTATCTACTTCTTCAAAAAGAACTTTTTACAGAAATTAAGTTCATCAAAGACTGCACCAGCAAAAATTGACCCTGTGGCTAATTGGGTTTTCTCGATCATTTTATAATAGTGATCGGTATAAAATAAAAATGCCGTCATATTTTGCTTCAAGTTATCCTCATTACTATTTTGTTTTTTTTCATAAAGCTTACCTCCTGCCTCAACGATCAGATTTTCTGCAAATTTTGAAAACTGTAACTTTTGTTTTTTCATATCAGCGGGTAAATATTTAGCGTAACCCATGACAACACCCGCACACCTTTGCATCAAATTTGCCTGAGAATATAAATCTTTAAGGTCTGCACTCTTTGCGTAAGTCATAACATCGACAACCTTTTCCGCACTGGCAGGAAAAGAAATAAAAGTAACGATACACAAAGCAATCGTAAGCTTAATAAATTTATCAACCAATGAAGCCTCCTGTTATAATCACCTAGTAACCGTATATGGCTTATTGCATAGGCACCGCTGCCTACGTGTGGCAGGGCAAATTCAGCTAACCCGCCTTCTCCGCCACAAACCCCTTCGCACCCTTACCCTTGGCACGTTTCACCACATAGCCCTTACGACCAAGGTTGAACGCCTTGTCCTTTGAAAGACTGGCCATTGCTGCCACCAGCTTCTCTGCGACAGGATCACTCTTGGTGGCAACAGCCTTCGCTGGTTGGGATTTTAGCCACTGGGCAAACGCTTTATCTGCGATCTTGTCGCCCAAAGATTTACGTAGTGCGTTGAGCTTACGGATTTGACCTTTGGTCAGTTTGTTTTCGTTGATTGCCATGACGTTGATGGCTCCCCCTGTTTATTTGTTGTGTAGCCAGTATACCGGGATATGCGATGTGGTGTCGACCAAGGCGATCTGATCAATTCCTAAAACCTTTATTTTGGGCAGTGAAGTATTTTTCTAAGGCCTGCAGTAATTATGATAATATTTTTTATGCCTGTTTTCTGAGGAGATAGAAGAATGGAACCAAGTCAAGCCAGCGGTTTAGAGTCGCTGCTTCCTCTAATTCTAGTTGGACTAGCCTGGTATTTTATTTGGTTTCGTCCACGAAAAAAGAAACAAGAACAATACGAAGATGATCTTCGCATCAAGGATGAAAAACTAGACGAACGGCTTAGTTCGATTGAACAAAGATTAACCAATCTCGAAAACGTCTAAGAAACTTTATACAATAGGGTTATGCGACGCACTCGCCTCACCTCTACTGTCCTATTTCTCATCGGTGTGATGGCCGTCACAGCAGGCTGCAGCACAGTGGACACAAGTCAGAACACCACCTCAGACACACTGGCACTGCAATCGAAAGAGGACAGTGGCTCAGAGTATGCAAATAGCGTCACCGATACGCTTGGTGGATACTATGATGAGACTGTGTCTTATCTG
>DFRF01000132.1 GCA_002378125.1 Rhodospirillaceae bacterium UBA3470
TGGAATATAGCGAGTTGACCAACATTCGCCATATTACACAGCCGCATTCCCTCGTTCCATGTGGAATGTCCCCAGCCAACTTTTTCAGGAAATTCGTCCTCAGTGTACGTACTATCATATATAACCAAATCGGCACCTTCGATCAGGGCGAGAATATTTTGGTCCGGTTTCCCTGGAACGTGCTCTGTATCGGTAACGTAAACGACTGAATTACCGTCATAGTCTACGCGGTAAGCTGTGGCACCGTTGGGATGGTTAAGCGGCGCCGTACGGACCGTTAGGTCGCCCCATATATCCAAATCCTCACCGGCATCAAAATCTTCAAAGGTTAGATTCGCCTGCATGGCCTCCAACGGCACCGGAAACATGGGGTTGTGCATCTGGGTGGACAGGACGTTCCGCACGCCACCTTGATTCTTCAGGTGCCCAGCCTTGATCGCAATCGAACGTTTCGGATCATAGGCGGGGATAAAGAACGGGAACCCGTTGATGTGATCCCAATGGGTATGGGTCAAAAAGAGATGGGTGTGGCGGATATCACGCTCCAGGATCACTTTCGCAAAGTTTCGAATGCCCGTGCCCGCATCCATGACGAACGTGTGGTCTCCCGCCTGCACCTCAATACAGCTGGTATTGCCACCGTATTTCATGTGATCCAGCGACGCACATGCGATACTTCCCCGAACCCCCCAGAATTTTATTCTTAGCGTCATAATACCCGCACTTTAACCCGAGTTATTGAGTACACCATCACTGCGTTTTGTACCCCGTGTCTCAGTTCCGGGTTCGTTGTTATGTGCAATCTCATTCTATACAACTCCGCCTTCCGTAATATGCGGTTAACGCGGGAGTTGGCTAACCTCACTCCTTCAGCACTGGCGTTATTGTGTGTCCAACGCGAATGCTAAGCTTAGCGCCCGCATTCCCCTGATTGATGGGAATCTCCATTAAACCACTAGAATTTTCATAGCAGAAGACTTCCCTCCGCGAAACACTTGAAAACGTCATAGCTCGCGGGGCTTGACAGCTATCGATTTGAAGCTCCGCGTCACGGGACAAACAATTCGCCCGCACGCCGGTAATAGCATTTCCATAGTGATCAAGGTAAACGACCTCTCGTAAATCATCAGGCCAATCGGCGCGTTAGCACTCTCGAGATCGACCCGGCGAAAATCGGGATTATCTTTTGGGTTTTCGCCGAGCGCGATAGGTGCCGCGGTGGGGCGAAAATATCCCGCCCATGAAAACTCTTGGAGAGATAACCTGAGCGCCAGGTAATTTCATGCACCTCGGCCCACGCCTTGCAGCGGCGAATACCCATCTCGAAAATGCCATTGTCTGGACCGACCTTACCTCTCTCTGAGGCCAAGGAACAACGGCATCCAACACGGGATCAAGGGCCTTCCGAAAAGCAGAGCGTCCATACATGACGATGTGCGGGCGCTCGCGCGATCGATGAGATCGTTTTGTTTAGCCGGCAAACGCTGCAGCGCGGACGGCATCATCTTCAAGTGCCGCCTTGCGGACAAAGGCCTCCACATGCGCCATGGCTTTCGCCTCAATCTGTCGGATTCGTTCCCGGCTCAATCCATACGACTGGCCCAGTTCCTCCAGGGTCGAAGGTTCTGCACTCAGTTTGCGTTTCGCAAAGATATGACGCTCCCGATCGCTCAATCCTTCCAGCGCATTTTGGAACAGTTCGTAGCGAAACCGACCATTTTCCATATTGGCCAGCGCTGTCTCCGGTGACGGCCTGTCGTCAACCAGCGTGTCCTGATACTCCATGGAATCCTCAGCATCCGACATTGGCGCGTTCAGCGACATATCTCGAGCAATAATACGGCGGTTAATTTGCACCACGTCCTCGGCTTTTGCACCCGTCGCGTCCGAAAGCAGGGCCAACTCGTCCGCAGATAAATCTCCGTTATTCGTGACACCAAGGCGCGCCTTCAGGCTCCGAAGCCGGAAAAAAAGTTTTTTCTGGGATGCCACCGTCCCTAACTTCACCAGGGACCAGGACTTCAGAACATACTCCGTAATCGCAGCCTTGATCCACCACATAGCGTAGGTGGACAACCGGAAACCGCGGTCAGGGTCAAATTTCTTCACCGCCTTCATCAACCCTATATTCCCTTCGGAAATCAGATCTGCGACGGGCAAACCGTAACCCCGATACCCCATCGCAATTTTGCATACGAGACGAAGATACGAGGTGACCAGTTGATGCGCGGCATCAACATCCCCTTGGTCACGGAATTTCAGAGCAAGGGACTGTTCCGTATCCGCGTCCAAAATGGGAAAGGCCCATACTTCACGGAAATACTGGGACAGGCTGCCTTCAGAAGGAAGGGTCGGCAAAGTATTAGTCGACATGATTTTCTCCTTTTCCCTCGTGCCATTTGCAGACCGCAGATCAACCACGGGCATAAAATTAAAGAATGGCGGGCGAGGCGTTGTTATTTGCTACGGGACAAGTGGTACGTCGGATCAGCGATCCGCATTCGTCTCGTCAACAACCAAAAAGGGAACAACCAGATTCTTCATATTAAAATCCTCCTAACGAAGCGATTATAAAAGCGACTTACCACCTCCGATGCACGGCACCTTGCGGTTATGGTCAAGCCAACGTTTCTTATTCGACCTGGTTCACCCAGCATCGAACAAGTAAAATTATAACTACGCGACTTTAAGATGTCAATATTATTCACGTTTTGTTCCAACTTCACCAATCAAAATAAGCGACCCTCGGACTGATCATGGCGTTGGCAAGTACCTGCTGGCTTTTAGAAAGGTTACTGGGAGCGGTTCGTGGCACCAGCCAACGGCTGATTGAAATCTTCCGGTGCCAAGTCGTACCCAAGATCAGGAATTGGCGGCAAGTCCAACCCTTCGCCATTTGAAATCTCAGATTTACGCTTCTGGCGATATAGGCTGCGAATGGCCGCATAGTAGTCGACCGACGTCTTCCGTATTTGACGCAATTCGTCAACTACGCCGGCGAACTCATCAATTCCGCTCATGCCCTGCTTCGCATAAGAAACGTTGTCGCGACCCGTATTACCGACCCAATGTGCAAAAGGATCAAAATAAGGATCAACGATAAACTTACCTACCAAGTCACGCGGATTGGAAGGGCCAAAAATAGGCAAGACAAGGTAAAACCCTTCGCCCATCCCCCAGACGCCCAAGGTCTGCCCGAAATCCTCGCTCCGCGGTTCACCGCCTACGACATTAGCAATGCCGCCAATGCCCACCGTCGAATTCACTATCAAGCGCACAAACAGGTCGAAACCAGCCACCACATCTCCCTGCAAAAGATTATTGGCAATGGAGATGGGGCTCGAGAGATTTGTCAGGAAATTACTGACCCCGGTTCGCACAATCTGCGGAACGTAGCGATTGTAAGCATTAGCAACGGGGCCAAGCAGGCTCTCATGTACAACTTCGTTGAACCCAAAAATAGCTCGGTTCACACGCTCCAGCGGATCGTTGACACCGTCCTCATCCGTTGTTGCTGCAAGGACGTTAGTTTCCTTATCTGCTGCTGAACCTTCCGCATAGACAGGCGCGCCCGTGACCGCAAAGGCACTAACAATAAACAAGGCGAGGAAGGATTTCATAAATCGCAGCGACATTATCATTCCGATGCTATTCAGTTCTCGCGTCCTCTAGAAGGGCCTGCCACCGATCTCTCTAATAACCGATCAACTAGCAGAAGCACACTAACCCCTAAGATCGTTTTTAGGCGATGTTTTGCAACGGAGCAACCTCCGAAATGCAGAAACACCATATATGTGGTATTTTCGCTTTATGGCATTTTTACGATTGTTCGTCTCGGTATAGACATTTCACTATTTTTAAACTTTATCAGTGGCTTATATGTCCCCGATTAGATCGCCGGAGGTTTCATTCTATGATTATTCGTCTGTTTCGGGATTTCACGTTTCTCTTCATAATCGCGGTGTTTGTAGCCGTTGGTCACCCGGTACGGGCAGAATCGGCCTCCAGCGTTGTGGAACGATTCCAAGCATCATTGATACAGGTCATGCAATCAGCGTCGGAATCCTCTGTGCGGCAACGCTACGACAGATTAGTACATTCGGTTTCCGATACATTCCATCTACCCTTGATGACGCAAATTGCGACGGGCCGCCATTGGTCAACAGCGAAACCCACAGAAAAGACGGCTGTGGTTGCCGCCTTCCGACGCATGAGTGTCGCGACGTTGGCAACGCTTTTTGACGGATATAGTGGCGAAATTTTTAAAACCGTCGGTGAGCGCCCCGGTCCCAGCAAGGCAACCATCGTCCTCACCAAACTTGTGAGAAGCGATAAATCAAAGGTCGACCTTGCCTACGTCGCGCGGCAATTCGCGGGCAAATGGCAGTTGATTGATGTTGTTGTAGATAGCGGTATTAGCGAATTGAAAGTTCGGCGTTCCGAATATTCCATGGTACTGAAGAATAGCGGCATGCCCGGCCTGACCAAATTGTTGAACGAGAAAGCGGACGACCTTATGTCTCGGTAAGATTTATCAGACCTCAATTTTTGATAGGTTATCTATGACACTGAAACTCTTTAGCCGACGTTTCGCTCTGGCCGGCTTGGCCGGCGCGGCGGCGGCGATATCCGCGCCACGTCTTCCCGCCGAGAGCCGGATGCCCACAAAAATGATCGACGAATTTCACGAATCACTTCTAGCGGTAATGCGCGCTGCCGATACACTTGGTTTCAATGGCCGTTATGCGCACCTTAAGCCCAGCATTGAAGATAGCTTCCACTTGCCTATCATGGCGCAGATTGCGACGGGCAGTTTTTGGCGCAAGGCATCACCGGGGCAGCAAGCACAGCTTATCCAGGTCTTTAGCGATGTCAGCGTCGGCACCTATGCCAATCGTTTTTCTGGATTTTCCGGCCAATCGTTCCAAACCAAAGTAACTCGCGAAGGGCCCCAAAAAACAATGTTGGTGGACACAGTGCTGCGGAACCCGTCTGGCAGGGATGTCGATCTCACCTATGTTTGTCGCAAGATCAAAGGGACTTGGCGAATTATCGACGTCTTACTTGGTCCCGGGATTAGCGAAATGGCTGTACGCCGGTCCGAATATCGCCGAATTTTGAAATCGGACGGTATCGATGGATTGATCGCGACATTAAAGCGGAAAGCACGGGACCTGCGATCGTCCGATTAACCCACCTATTCTCTCTGATCTCCGGTCTGAAGCAAAACCAGCAAGGCCGGTAAGAATACTAGCGTCGCCACCAAAGTCATCATCAATGCCAGTGTCAGCAGAACCCCCATGCTGGCGGTTCCAGGGTGGCCCGAGAGCGAAATACTGCCAAACGAACCGATGGTCGTCAGCGCGCTGAATAAGACGGCACGCGGTGTCGAAGTCAGCAAGGCGTCCGCCGCTTGCGCACCGCCTCGGGATCGCGCAACGAGATGTACGCCTCCGGCGACGCCAAGGCCGAACAGCAGCGGAAGGACAATCACGTTGGCCAAATTGAATGATTGGCCGAGTAACGTCGCAGCCGCCATGGTCCATAGTCCGGCAAGAATCAGCGGCACAAAGACCAAGGCCACGTCGCGGACCCGGCGAAACACGATCGACAGCAAGATGGCAATACAGACCACGGCGAAAACGCAGGCCTCCAGGAACGCGCGAAGCACCGTTCTCGACGCCTCAAGGATGACAACCGGTGACCCAACGGCGTCCGGTGCAACGTTCCGCACGGCCTCAACGAACGCCCGGACGGCCGTTCGGTCGCGCAACACATTCTCAGGCGAAACATCGACCAGCGCGTGACCATCGGTGGATACTTGGCGTTCGCGCAACGCTTTGGGCAGGGTCTCAATGCTGACGGGCTCGGCCCGCAATGACTGCCTTAGCGCATCCAAGCGCCCCGGCAGCCCGGTCAATAAGCGTTTCTCAAATTCCACCAGTGCGGCGTGTTTTGACGGAGTTTCTATAAACTTCATGATGGCGTTGCGAAGACGTATTGCCGCTTGGCCTGATGGGCCAGTAACGGCCTGGGCCATGGCCTCCAGTTTCGCCGACAGGGCCGACCAGGCAGCCAGCCGGCCCCCTTCCTTCAGTCGCGGCGGCGGCTCGCTTCCGCTCAGCGCCGGCTCAATCAGAAGCGCCATATCCTGAATGATTAGTAACTTTTCGCTTTGGTTATCAGGGACATAACTGGATAAGGTCATGGCTCGCCCCACGGCCTCCAGTTCGTTCAATCGCTGCGCCATAGCGTCGGCAGCAGGGAGATCAGGAGCTAGAACTTCGATGGTATGGTGATTTCGGCTGCCGTCCGCCAGGAGGTCGTTCAGCGTCGCCACTGATTCAGTCAACGGGTCCTTAAGGTTCAGAGGATCAAAGTCAAAAGCAACCTTCGGAACGATAGCCCCCGCGGCAATGCCGGAAATTAAGGCGCCGACACAAATCCAACGGGCCTTTTGGCCAATCCAAGTCGAAGGCTCAAAAGCACCCATGGACAGATGCGGACTGGCCTCGCGAACAGCGGTAGCCAAGGGCCAAAGCGCTATGAGGGCCGGTAGCACCGTAAAGTTTGCAAAAAGCGCAATGAACATACCTGTGCCCGCGATCAGTCCCAGCTCCGCAAGCCCGACGTAATCGGTCGGAAGGAAGGCGTAGAAGGCCATCGCAGCGCTAATAGCGCAGAGGGTCAACGCGCCACCGCCACCTTTGGCCGCCTCCACAAGGGCCTCATGTTGAACATATCCGCGCCACAGTTCCTCGCGATAACGCAAGGCAAAATGAATCCCGAAATCTACACTGAGCCCGATGAACAACACGGCAAATGCCACAGACAGCAAGTTTAGCGTGCCGATCGCCCATATGGCAAAACCACCGGTCCAAATGAGACCGGCGATCAGCGTTGCCAGACAAGACATCACCAATGTGGCCTGACGGAGTCCAATAAACAAAAGGCCAAGAACCAAGATTAAAGAGAGGATTGCCGCCAACCCCATCCCACGTTCAACGCTATCGAGTTCATCTTCATCAAGGGCGACGGATCCAGTCAGGCGAACTCGAATTCCGCGTTCGGGTGTCAGTCTTAACTCACGGGCAAGGGCTCGGATTCCATCGATGGCTGCGGATGCAGGCTGAAGCGAAGCGTGGTCCTTGATGGGCTGGACAATGATATGCCGTCGTCGGTCTTCCGGGGATTTATCCTCACCGCCCATCAGCTTGGTCCATGACAGCAAATGGAACCGGCCTGCCCGTTGCGCTTCGGCAACCTCGGAGATGGCATTGAGGGCATCTTCCAAGTTCAAGGGCTGATCGTCCGGAGACACCATAGCCTCATCGACTGCCAAGCCCAGCATTTGGAAAAAACCGCGCAAGGTTGGATCACGCCATAATGCGCCCAGGAACGGTTGCGCATCAGCCAGCCGGTCGCTTAGATCGTGAATTTCCTCCAAGTCCAGATAGAGCAATCCATTGCGGCGAAAGAAGGGTTCTCCCTTGAGGTCATAAACGTCGCGGTAAAATGCCGGTGCGCGCCGCATGGCTCCCGCCAATTTAAGCGCCGCATCATCAGCGATATCAGCAGTTTGGCCATCGATCACGACGACCAACGTAGAATCTGTTTGCGGAAACGCCTTATCGATCTCGGCCGACTTCTGACGGAACGGCAAATCCCTAGACAGCATGTCGGATGTGCTGGTGTTGATGGCGAGGTTATCGATGAAATATCCGGCCGAGATAATCGTCGCCACGCACGCGGCCAGTGCCACTAACCGCGCATGCTGAACAACCCAGGACACCCATCGGCCCAACAGTGTCACATAGGTCGTGGCGGAAACGTCAATGGCCATTCATCCGAACTCATGTGGAGTGCATGCCCGCGGCTTATACGGCCTCTACAAGCTGATCTCAAGCGATCAACGTTCCACTAGAAACGCGTAAAACCGCCGTGCTACCTCAGACGGCAGGATCATGGGCCGCCCCAAATTGGAAAGCTAGCCCGGAGCGATGCGCATATGGATTAAGTAGGGCAAACATATTCAGATTATTGACCTGGACAAGTGAACCAGCGTCGCCCAGGACAGCAGTTTAATTACAGCAACTGTTAGTGGCCAAAGGCAACAGAAACGCTCACTGCGGCAACGGTCAACCCGGCAATTGTTCAGGGTCCCATCAACGATGGACAAAACCCGCGGAGCCGCCTATTCCACCCAGGCGATACGCAGGATGTTGGTAGCCCCCGGCGTGCCAAACGGAACACCTGCGGTGATCGCCATGGCGTCGCCGACATCGGCAATCTCTTCGTTTTTTGCAACACGAATGGCCGTGACCACCATGTCACCGAAAGTGTGAAGGTCTTCCGTCTCAACAGCATGAACCCCCCAGGCCAGAACTAGTCGCCTGGCCGTCTCAGCTCGCGGGGTCAATCCGAGTATAGGAACCAGCGGTCGTTCGCGCGACGCCCGCAGCGTCGTCGAACCGGTCGAGGTGAAGGTGACGATGATTGCTGCCGAGATAGTATGGCTGACCTGTCGGGCCGCGGTCGTGATGGCATCGGCCGCAGTGGCCTCCGGCGGCAATCGGGTCGCGTCCATCTGTTGGCCATAGAACGGGTCCTTCTCGACCCGGGCGATAATACGATCCATCATCGCGACAGCCTCCGTCGCATAGTCGCCGACCGCCGTTTCCGCCGACAACATGACCGCGTCCGCGCCGTCGTAGATGGCCGTCGCCACGTCAGACGCTTCCGCCCTAGTCGGAGTTGGCGCATGAACCATGGAATCAAGCATCTGGGTGGCAATAATCACCGGTTTCCCGGCAGACCGGCAAGCGGAGATAATCCTTTTCTGTTGGATTGGGACTTCCTCCGTGGGCATCTCCACACCCAAATCCCCCCGCGCGACCATTACTGCGTCGCACAGGCTGACAATCTCCTCCAGGCTATTCAGCGCCATCGGCTTTTCCAACTTCGCCATCACGGCGGCGCGTCCAGCAATCAGTTTGCGCGCTTCAGCAATATCCTCGGGACGCTGAACAAACGACAAAGCAATCCAATCAACCTTAGACTGAAGTGCGAAACGCATATCCTCCCGGTCTTTGGCCGTCAGCGACGAAAGTTCAAGAACCGCATCGGGAACGTTGACGCCTTTGTGATTTGATAATTCCCCCCCCGTTATGACCGTGGTCTCCGCATAATCCGCGCCCACCTCAGTGACTTCGAGGTGAATACGGCCATCGTCCATCAAGAGCCGCATTCCGGGTTCAAGCGCCCGGAACACCTCCGAATGCGGAAGTGGCGCGCGCCGGGCGTCACCAAGTGCCCTCTCCAGGTCCAGACGGAATGCGTTTCCTACCTCTAACTGCAGAGCACCATCGGCAAACTCGCCAACCCGTAGTTTTGGTCCCTGTAAGTCGGCAATAATACCGATGGGCCTATGGAACTGGGCTTCCAGTTCACGAACAATCCCAATTCGCGTCGCGTGATCCTCATGCGCGCCGTGCGAGAAATTCATCCGGAAAATATCTGCCCCCGCCTCGAAGAGGGCGCTGATGGCAGCCTTGTCCGATGTCGCTGGCCCCAATGTCGCGACAATCTTTCCGTTTCGAAATCTTCTCATGTGATCGACCTTAAGAGCATATCTTTACTTTCAACCAACGAATTCCACGCCAGCGCCAGGCGTTACTGGTAAGTTTGGGTAGATTTCATCCAGACTCGCATTTTATACGCGGAACCTGTTACAAGGTGGTTAATGCCGCGTGCCCTATGTTTCAAGCGTGCCCATGGAACCCATCGTCAGATTTGGGATCAGTTTGGTCGATATGTTCAAGAAGTTCGTCTCCAACACTTTACTATCCGTCGTCGTCGATAAGAAGGCGCGAGATAAAATGAGCACGGCAAACGAACGGAAATCAGTACCAACACCCAGCAAGGACGAACTGAACATTCCGCGCATGTCGCTCGAGGAGAATGTTGCGCCCAAAAGGACCGCCAAGCGATCCGCCACCCCGTACCAGCCGGCGGACGGGCAGGAAGACGACCGTGAGGTGCTGATCTACGAAGCCCTGGCCAGTGCCGAAGAGCAATTACTACGCAATAAGAACCGAACCCATACGGGCAAGCCCATCACGCCCGAGCGGGAGGCGTTGATCGAGAACGCCATAGCCATTCGTCGATCAAAATTGTATATCCTTGATAACCTGACCCAAGATCAGCGCAACAAACTGAGCTACATGGCCATGCAGGCCCTGAACGATCAAATCGACAAATAAATGACAGTCTTTCAAGACGTGGATTCGGCGGAGACCACCGCCATGGCCGAAGCCATACTTGCCGGGCGTCGGCGAGAATTGGCCCGGGCCATTACAATGATCGAATCAACACGCCCAGACCACCGCATGAGCGCGGCAGCACTTATGGATCGATTACAGCCGCACTCCGGCCAATCATTCCGTCTGGGCATTTCGGGCGTGCCAGGTGTCGGCAAGTCAACTTTCATTGAAGCCCTTGGACTGCACATAATTGAACAGGGACATCGCGTAGCCGTTCTAGCAGTCGATCCGTCCAGTCCAAAATCCGGTGGATCAATTCTCGGGGACAGGACACGAATGGAAATGCTATCGCGCCATCGCGATGCCTTTATCCGACCCTCGCCTTCCGGCGGCACGTTGGGTGGAGTCGCGCGACGAACACACGAAGTCATAGTCGTCACGGAGGCTGCCGGTTTTGACGTCATCCTTGTGGAAACGGTGGGTGTTGGTCAATCAGAAACAGCCATTGTGGATTTGACCGATATGTTGCTACTGCTGTTGGCGCCCGGCGCCGGAGATGATCTCCAGGGAATCAAAAAGGGGATCATCGAACTTGCGGACCTTATTGCCGTCAACAAGGCAGATGGCGACCTTCTGGCCGCCGCCGAGCGTGCGAAACGGGACTATTCGATGGCGCTTCACCTGCTTAGGCCGCAATCCGGCGCTTGGCAGCCACGCGTCATGGCCTGTTCCGCCATGGAAGGCACTGGCGTCTCGGACGTGTGGGACGCCGTTCGCGAGTTCCAGAATCTACGAGCAGAATCCGGCCAACTCCTGGCGCGACGCGAAAAACAGGCCATCGCTTGGATGTGGGACGAGATCTCCGAAGCGCTGTTGCACGACGTTCGACATCACACGGGCACCCAGTCCCTGGTGTTCGATCTGGAGCGAGATGTTCGGGACGGCAAATTGGGGGCCACCGCCGCGGCTCAGCAGATTCTCAGGCAGTTCCTGAGAAACAGCGACAAGTCCTAGACCCTACCAGTTGGTGCATTCTGATGTATTTTAACATACTTCAATATGCCTGAAGTTGCGGCATGTCAGCACAAGAATGTTTGGGTCGACAAAGAATTAGGCGGCGACCTTGCCGCAAGGCCTCCTGAAGCAAAAGCTCATCGGGCGCATGCACTTATATCAATCCGGTTCGCGAGGGAGTCGTCGCGAGTAACAACTACGCCGACAAAGAATATTACTTCGCAAGCATCAGCGATCGGCTGGATACCACTGCAAGGCGACGGAACAGACGACAAACCGGATCATGGCTACGGTTTAAAAGAGCGGTGAGATAGTCGATCAAATCCGGAACACTCCCCCCGTTAATCAGGTCAACACTCCCCCCGACAACATCACCAAGAACAACACCAACATGTTCTAGGCCTGCTCATTCAAGGACATTACGTTTCAGTGGACCAACAAGGTTGTGAAATCGATCACCGCTGTGGAACAGTGCGTTAGCGCATTGGCAGAAGGAAAAGGCTTATTCTAGGCTGAAATCGACGCACTATTCGACTGACCCTAATTTATAAGGCCCAACCGCTTGTCGCTGGTTGATCGGCCATGCTATGAGACCACCGTCGCGTTTATTTTCCCGGTCATTCGGAGCCTGTTTCATGCGTCGTATTTCCGCTCTTTTCCTCTCATTGTTTTTGGTTGCAGCTATGACCTCTGCCTCGGCCCCCGCCCAATCCGCCGATCCTGAAAACACCTTGTACATGGATCTAGAAGATGGCCGCGTCGTCATTGAGATGCGTCCGGACTTAGCCCCCAAGCATGTGGCCCGCATCAAAGAATTGGTTCGCCAGAAGTTTTATGACGGCTTGGTCTTCCACCGTGTTATCGGTGGCTTCATGGCTCAAGGTGGCGACCCAGACGGCAACGGAACGGGGGGCTCGGGTGTGAATATTCCAGCTGAATTTTCTAGCGAACCACACGTCCGCGGTACGGTTTCGATGGCTCGCTCAAGCAACCCAAACAGCGGCGATTCCCAATTCTTCATCGTTTACGCACGGTCCCAGTGGCTGGATGGTCAATATACGGTTTGGGGCAAGGTCACCGAGGGCATGGAGCACGTGGGCAACCTGAAACGAGGATCACGCACCAACAATGGCTTGGTTGCGGAGCCCGACAAAATCGTCCGTATGCAGGTTGCCGTCGACGTCAAGTAGAGATCACGCTCTACCATATAGACCGACGCCAAGACGTTCTCTGGTTGATTGTCCATCCAGATATTTAGTTAGATTAGTTTACGTCGCAATTGGGGGGTCGAAGGATCGCATGCGATGGGATGTGTTTAGAATTCGACGACCTCTTCGGAGGTGATCGCTTCTCCAACCTTGTGATGCCTAGCGGCTCAACTCCCGCATGGCACCATCGAGCCCATCCAAAGTCAGCGGATACATTCGGTCGCCCATGATTTGTCGGATCATCCCCACACTTTGGGTATTGCCCCACCACGCCTTCTTCACGGGGTTCAGCCACACAGCGTGTTCGTAAATGCGCGTAACCCGTTCCAGCCACACGGCGCCAGCATCTTCGTTCCAATGTTCGACGCTGCCGCCCGGATAAACGATCTCATAGGGGCTCATTGAGGCGTCACCGACAAAGATCACTTTATAGTCATGCGGGTAGGTGTGCAGCACATCCCACGTGGACGTGGTGTCGGTGTGGCGGCGACGGTTGTCCCTCCAAACCTTTTCGTAGATACAATTGTGGAAGTAGAAATACTCCAGATGCTTGAATTCTGCATTCGCCGCCGAGAAGAGCTCCTCCAATGTCTTGACGTGCGGGTTCATGGATCCGCCGACATCGAAGAAGATCAGTACCTTTACCGCATTGTGGCGCTCGGGAACCATCTTGATATCGAGCCAGCCCTTCTTCGCCGTCGCCCGAATGGTATCGTCCAGGTCCAATTCTTCTTGCGCGCCCTCGCGGGCGAACTTACGCAGTCGACGCAACGCCACCTTGATGTTTCGGGTGCCGAGCACAACGTCGCCGTCCAAATTTTTGAACTCGCGCTTGTCCCAGACCTTGACAGCGGAGAAATTCCGGTTTTCCTCCTGGCCAATCCGCACGCCTTCCGGGTTGTAGCCATAAGCGCCAAACGGCGAGGTCCCGGCTGTGCCGATCCATTTGGAGCCGCCCTGATGGCGCTTTTTCTGCTCTTCAAGTCGCTGCTTCAAAGTCTCCATGAGCTTTTCCCAACCGCCCAACGCCTCAATTTGTTTCTTTTCTTCTTCGGTGAGGACCTTTTCGGCCAACTTACGCAGCCACTCTTCGGGGATTTCCGGGATTTCTTCTCCGGTGGGTTCAATGCCCTTGAAGACCTCGCCAAAAACTTGATCGAATTTGTCCAGGTTCCGCTCGTCCTTCACCATTGTAGCCCGTGACAAATAGTAGAAATCTCGGACATCGAAATTAGCGAGGCCAGCTTCCACGGCCTTAACCAGTGTCAGGTATTCCCGCAAGGAGACCGGTACGCGGGCTTCGCGGAGCTTAAGGAAAAAATCAACAAACATGGCTTACTCTTACTTTGTCGGGCCCGGTCCGGCAACCAGGCCCTCGCGTGACATATTGATGAGCATCTGCTCCAGTCACGCTGAGCTACACTGGATCGGTTAGGCTGTTAAGCGGTAGTGGTTGATGACCTATGCGCCAGCGTAAAAAAAAGTCAGCCTTGCTCCCGGCGGTTTAGAAACGCCAAGCGCTCTAGCAGATGGACATCCTGCTCGTTCTTCAAGAGCGCGCCATAGAGCGGCGGGATCAGATCCTTGGAGTCACCTGAGCGCAGAGCCTCTGCGGGAATGTCCTCGACCATGAGTAGCTTGATCCAGTCCAGCAGTTCCGAGGTCGACGGCTTCTTCTTTAGGCCGGGGACCTCACGGATGCCGTAGAACACGTTCATGGCGTCCGAAACTAGCCGTTTCTGAACGTCCGGATGATGGACCTGTACAATTTTGCGCATTGTGTCTTCATCCGGAAACGAAATGTAATGGAAGAAACACCGACGCAGGAACGCGTCAGGCAATTCCTTCTCGTTGTTCGACGTGATGATGACGATGGGGCGTTCTTTGGCGACAATGGTCTCCCTCGTCTCGTAGACGTGGAACTCCATTCGATCCAATTCCAACAAGAGATCGTTTGGGAACTCGATATCAGCTTTGTCGATCTCATCGATCAACAGAACTGGCTTGACGTCCGCGGAGAAGGCTTCCCAGAGCTTGCCTTCGGCAATGTAATTCTTAATGTCATGGACCCGTTCGTCACCTAGCTGCGAATCACGGAGCCGCGCCACAGCATCATATTCGTACAGGCCCTGTTGGGCTTTGGTCGTCGATTTTACATGCCATTGGATTAGCGGCCGATTCAAGGCCGCAGAAATTTCATGTGCCAACACGGTCTTACCCGTACCTGGCTCCCCTTTCACCAGGAGCGGCCGCTCCAGCGCCACAGCGGCGTTCACCGCGATCATCAGGTCTTCAGTGGCGACGTAGCTTTCCGTCCCCGTAAAGCGCTTATCCATGGAAATCCTCGTCTATTCGTCTTGGTCGCCGACCTAAAGCCTATTCGGCGCCGGTCAGGTGAGCCCTGGGATAATTCACCAGCGCAATATGATCCGTATCAGGATGGCGCAGCATCATCAAGGCGGGGACGAGGCATAGCATAGCCATCCCAGCTACGACCAGGAAAACATAGGAATGGTTTACCCACCAGACGAATTCGAAAGGTGCCGCAATGACCACCGCAACGATATGGCTGATGGTGAAGCTGAAATCTAAGATACAGGCGATATCCTCCGGATCGGCGATCTTTTGAAAACAGGTATTGATAGCGATGGCCAACGCAAATGCTAAGAAAGCCAGCGCCAATTCGTCTCCATCTTAAAAACGGGCACTGGGCGAGACGACGGAGAAATGCTTCGCCGACGCCCCAAGCAAGGTCTGACAGGACACGTTGGTTTCTGTCAGTTCCTCGCAGGCCTCAAAGATCAATCCATGGCCTTCAATGCTGACTCAATCGCGTCCAAGGCGGCTTGTCCTTGGGCCCCGTCCGGCCCACCAGCCTGCGCCATATCGGGACGGCCGCCACCACCTTTGCCACCGATTGCCACCGAGCCAACACGAACCAGATCAACGGCACTCAAGCTATCGATCAAATCGTCTGTCACGCCCACAACCAACGAGGCCTTGCCGTTCGTGTTAGAGACTACGGCAACAACGCCAGAGACCACTTGCCCCTTCATATCGTCAGCCAGGCTCTTCAGTTCTTTCGCTGGCATGCCGTCGAGCGACTTGCTAGCGAATGCTATACCGCCCACGTTCTTAGCCTCCGGCTTAGCCGAACTGCCGCCGGTCGCCAACTGCCGGCGCGCATCCTGAAGTTCGCGTTCCAACTGTCGGCGATCCTCGACCAGGCTCTCAACGCGTTCTCTCACCTGATCCGGGGACGCCTTAAGGATGCTGGCCACCACTTGAAGGGTCTGATCCTGGGCACGCATGTGGGTCTCGGCGGCATGTCCCGTGACCACCTCGATGCGACGAACGCCAGCCGCCACGGCGCTTTCGGATACGATTTTGAACAACCCGATGTCGCCAGTCCGGCGCA
Organism: Rhodospirillaceae bacterium UBA3470; assembly: GCA_002378125.1. Lineage (GTDB taxonomy): Bacteria > Pseudomonadota > Alphaproteobacteria > Rhodospirillales > Casp-alpha2 > UBA3470. The sequence continues at coordinate 15,903 of DFRF01000132.1, forward strand.
CGTGGGTGCCGCCGCACAATTCCGTCGAGTAGACACCTCCAGCCTTGTCTGCGTCCGCATCCCCCATCGATACAACTCGAACCTCATCGCCGTATTTTTCGCCAAACAGCGCCATGGCGCCGGCCTCCACTGCCGCGTCGGGCTCCATCAGCCGGGTGACTACATCCGAATTGGCGCGAACCCGGCCGTTCACATCGTCCTCGACCTGCGTCAGTTCCTCCGGCGTGATCGCCTTCGGATGTGAAATGTCGAACCGCATGCGGTCCGCCGCCACAAGGGAACCCTTTTGGGTCACATGATCTCCCAGACGCCGGCGTAGCGCTTCATGAACAAGATGCGTGGCCGAATGATTAGCCCGGATGGCGGCGCGGCGTTGCATGTCCACCTGCAGCACCACATCGTCACCAACACTGAAGACCCCTTCGGAAACTGTCACACGATGTACGTGCAGATCATCAACACGCTTACGCGTGTCCAACACCGCGGCCAAGGCCCCGTCGGCGGAAATGGTTCCCGTATCGCCAACCTGACCGCCGGACTCACCGTAGAACGGCGTCTGGTTGGTAACCAGAAAACCCTCATCACCGGCCATAAGGGCATCGACGCGCCCACCATCCGCCAACAGGGCGACAATCTGGCCTTCGGCACGCTCAGTTTCATAGCCAAAGAAGTCCGTCGCGCCAATTTCGTCACGGACGTCGAACCAAATGGTTTCCTCAGTCGCATCGCCGGACCCAGCCCAAGCCTTACGGGCCTCAGCGCGCTGGCGTTCCATAGCAGCGTCGAAACCACTGATATCCACGCTAATGCCCCGTGGCCGCAACGCATCTTGCGTGAGATCTAACGGAAATCCGTACGTATCGTATAGCCGGAAAGCCGTTTCCCCGTCCAGATCGCCGCCATTGGCCATGTCGCCGGTTGCATCATCGAGAAGCTTTAATCCTCGATCCAGAAGCTTCTTAAATCGCATCTCCTCTAACTTCAACGTTTCCATGATCAACGCTTCAGCTCGGCTGAGTTCGGGAAAAGCCTGGCCCATCTGTTCGACCAGGGCCGACACCAGCTGCCACATGAGCGGATCCTGGCATCCTATAAGATGGGCATGGCGCATGCCGCGACGCATAATCCTGCGCAACACATATCCGCGACCCTCGTTTGAAGGCAATACCCCGTCGGCAATCAAAAACGAACAGGACCGCAGGTGATCGGCAATCACCCGATGCGAAACATTGTATTCGCCATCAACAGCGGCACTGGAATGTTCCGCCGAAGCGGCCATTAGCGCGCGCATCATATCAGTCTCATAATTGTCGTGTGTGCCCTGCATAACTGCGGCAATCCGTTCCAGGCCCATGCCCGTGTCG
>DFRF01000113.1 GCA_002378125.1 Rhodospirillaceae bacterium UBA3470
GTCATCAACAGCTTCCACGACCATATTAGCGTCACTCGGTATTTTGCTGAAGGAAACGCTGCTGAGCATACCGTCCGCCGCTTGAGTGTTGCTGACGCCGAGCACATTCCAGCCAATGACCAGGGCTCCTAGACAACTCAAGGTGCGGTTTCGAGAGATAAAGACCAAGAAGGGACATTGCATAGACTGCAGCATATCGCAGACTGCATATCCGTGAAATGCCCTAAGTGCGACAAACATCATAGTCCATATGCCGCAGCCCAAAGGGTCCCCTCCCTGATCTCGAAAATCTGACTTTAGGGTGTGCGCAAAAATGCTTTGTCTCAGTTCAGGCGATCTGGCAACTCTTTAATGGCGTCATTTAACATAGCGTTTGCTTTGTCGTCCGATACGTTTGTGGCTAATAACTCATGGGTCGCGTCTAGCGCGATGTCCACAGTAAGGGCTTGGATTTCAGAGAGTGCCGAAGCTTCCGCCTGAGTGATCCGATCCATGGCAAGTTTCTCGCGGCGTTGTAGCGATTCTTCGAGTCGCAGCCGTCCATTCTCTAAAATACGCTTCGCTTCTTCGCGAGCGCGGGCTTGGATCGCTTGGGACTCGTCGGACGAGTCGCGTTGCTTCTTTTGATAGGACGCAAGAAGATCCTGGGCTTCTTTCAACAAAGCGTCGGCTTCTTCCAGGTCCATCTGGATCTTCTCCGCGCGAGCGTCCAAAGCCTTAGTGACCATACCAGGCACTTTGAAATAGACGAGTACACCAATGAACCCGATGAAGGCGACAAGTACCCAAAATGTGGGATCTTGGAACATATCTTTACCTCCCTACCTGCGAGCCTTGATAGTGACTTCGACGGCGTTGCTAGCGGCATCCACGCTGGGTGCCTCACCGGTCAAACGTTGTGCGGCGCTCACCGAGACTTCGATGGCCACGTCATGTATGTTGGCGATGGCTTTATTCAGTGCAGCGGCAATATTCGCCTCGCTTTCAGCGATGCGCTTGGTTAGGGCCTCCCCCAGCTCTGCCTCACGGGCCTGAGTTTCTTCAGCCAACTTTGCATTAGCTTGTAGAAGAGTGTTTTGCGCTTCGGCACGGGCATCGGCTAAGGACGTTTCATATGCCTCCAGTGCTGCTCCCGCCTCCTTTTTCAATTCTTGGGCGCGAGCAAGGTTATCGTCAATCCGTTTTTGTCGGGCTTCTAGCGCATCCGAAATTTTTGGAACGCTCACGCGCCACATGATGAGAAAAAGCGCGATAAAAGTGACCACCAACCAGAAAATCTGGCTTGAAAAGGTGGTGACATCTAACTGCGGCATGATCTGTCTCCTCGGCGGACGGGCCCCAATGGGCCGGAAATCACCGGTCCAAATTTTCAGGCGTGAGCGTCAGCCAAACAGGATGACGAGAGCAATAACCAGGGCGAACAGCGCGATGGCTTCAACCAGGGCGAAGCCCAGCATAGTCATCGGGAATACGGCGCCCTGGGCGGCAGGGTTGCGACCGACAGCCTGAATGAACGAGGCGAAGATGGTACCGATACCGATACCAGAGCCGATCACGCCGATTGTGGCAAGACCCGCACCCAAAACCTTAGCAGCATCCAATTCCATGAGTTTTTCCTTCCGTTAGCTAATGCGTATTCATTTCAACCAGATGAAGTTTCGATCCGACGCCCTTAGTGAAGATGCAGGGCATCGTTGAGATACAGGCAGGTCAGAATCGCGAAGACGAAAGCCTGTAGGAATGCTATGACGATTTCCAGACCGGTCAGCGCCACGATGAACACCAAGGGCAGCCAACCCGCCGCAATGCCAAGCGAGATCACGAAGCCGGCAAACACCTTCAACAGCGTATGGCCTGCTAACATGTTGGCAAATAGACGTACGCTTAGGGAGATTGGGCGGGATAGGTAGGAGATGATTTCAATAGGGATCAGCAGGGGCGCCATGTACATAGGCACGCCCGGTGGCATGAAGAAGGTCAGGAAATGCAGCTTGTGTTTTACGATGCCGATGATGGTGACCCCGATGAAGATCACGAATGCCATGGTGAAGGTTACCACGATATGGCTTGTGAAGGTGAAGCTGTAGGGGACCATGCCCCAGAGGTTGCCTACCAGCACGAACATGAAAATCGTAAATATGAACGGGAAATATGGTCGTCCCTGTGTGCCCACGGTATCGCGAACAAGGTTCGCGATGAACACGTAACTCAGCTCTGCCATGGATTGCCAGCGGCCGGGCACCAATTGGGCGCGGCGCATGCCCACGATTAGGAACAAGCTGATGCTGACCACCGTGACCACCATGAAAACCGAAGAGTTGGTGAAGGAGATGTCGATCTCACCCAGCTTCATGGGGATCAACGGCTTTATTTCAAATTGCGCGAGCGGAGATTGACCAGCAGCCAAAACTAATTTCCCTCGTCCGTGCTGGCTTTATTGCCAGTCTGTTCATCCCGTTCCGTGTACCCTGCGGCGTAACCGAACCCCTTCGCCAAGCGATACACATTTAAGATGCCCGCCGCAAACCCAAGCACGATGAACACCACCATCAACCACGGTGTAGTATCTAGCCAACCGTCCAGCAGCCAACCGATTCCAACCCCAATGGCGACGGCGGAAACTATCTCAACTGACACCCGAAAAGCAAGACTAAGTGCCCCACCTTTTTCGGCCTTTTCCGCGCCCGGCTGGTTTAGCGGATCTTGGACATGGTCACGGGCGCTTTTTAGCCGTGAATCCAAAGCGTTAAGGGCGTCGCGGTCGTTCTTGTCGACCATCGGTCGGCCTCCCTGCAAGTCTAAAAATTTTCATAGTGCGTGTAATAGTGCACCGATGCATGCATCCGGGACGGGCGGGGTATTAGGTGATCCCAGTCCCGTCGCCGAGCTCCGATCAACTCAGATTTAGTCCCCTTCCAGGATGACATCGGAAATTTTCTCTGCCGTCATGATCGTAGGGAGGTTCGTATTGGCTGATGGCACAACGGGAAATATTGACGCGTCCACGACCCGCAAACCGCCGATACCGTGTACGCGCCCGTTATAATCGGTGACAGCCATGGAATCATCAGACGCACCCATGCGGCAGGTGCATGATGCGTGCCATACACCAACCGCCGCCTTTCGGATGAAGGCTTCCGCCTCTTCTTCATCATTGCACACTCCGTCAATCGTGAATCCTTCCATGATGAGGTTCTTGATTAGAAACGACCGCAATAAGCCTGGACCGTCAAGCAGCCGCGCCATGATCCCGGTCAAAATCTTGTTCCTGGTGTTGATCTCACCAACCTGGCGGACTTTGTCGGAATAGCTTGCAGGAAAGGGGTCTGACACCACGCTTTGAAGCGCAGGGTCACCATAGAGAAGGGCGAGACGGCGTAGGCCTTCAGCGATGCGGTCGAGATCTCTCCGATCGGACAATAGATTGAACTCAACTTCGGGCTCGTCTCCCCAATGCGGCGTAGCGAGACGGACTTCGCCGGTCTCCGAAAAAGCCTTGTTGACGAAGAGGAGGAAGCTCCCGATCTGCTCGCCGACGGCATGCCACGAGGTTTTTGTCATGAAAGCCACATACATATCGCCTGGTGGCGCGCCGCCGATCTCCGATGAATACCGCATGCCCAAATACGAATGCCGGCGTGACAGGTGGTTTTTGACGCGGGCGCGGCGTTTGATAAACGCAGCGAGCGCAACGGATGGATGGTCCATTAATCTCTGACCAACGCCGAACGACGCATGGCGCACTGGAATGCCCAGATCGTGAAGATGACCAGTTGGTCCAATGCCCGCGCGCAACAAATGCGTCGGCGAGTGGATTGCGCCGGAAGACAGGATCACCTCGCGGCCATGAAATTCCTTTAGCTTGCCGTCGACGCGCGCCTTGATGCCGACACAGCGTAGATTTTCGAACAACAGTTCGGTGATCTGTGTGCGCGTTGAGATCGTCAGGTTTTTGCGCTTTCGTACGTCGGCGGATAGATAGCCCATTCCGGCGGAAACCCGTTGCTCATCGGCGTTGGATATGGTTGCAGGAAAAAAGCCGTCCTCGAAGTATCCGTTTTGGTCCTCTAGTGACTTGTAGTTGGCTCGTTCCAGAACCTCGCGCAGGATTTTCGCATGCTCAGGCCATTGATCTTCAGGCACGCGGCGTATCGGTATGGGGCCATCCTGGCCATGCCACGCGTCGTCGAAGTCAAGATCCGTTTCGAGTTTTTTGAAGTAGGGTAGCACCGAATTCCAGTTCCAACCCTTGGCGCCCCGGGATTCCCACTCGTTGTAGTCTGTCGGCGCGCCCCGGTTGGCCATTTGGCCGTTGATGGAAGAACCGCCACCAAGCACGCGGGCCTGTTCGTACTTGCGCAGTTTCGGTTTCGGTTCATCGGGGTTATTGTGCGAAACGACTTCTGTCCGAACCTTTAGATCGGACCACAAAAAGCGATTGTTTAGGTAAGCGGTGCCCGGATAGGAATCGAGGATTTCTCCAGGCACGCTGCCTGGCGGAGTGTCTTCGCCTGCCTCGCAAACGAGAACCTTGTTGGCGCTTCTTGCCGAGAGGCGGTTGGCGAGCACGGACCCGGCTGAGCCGCACCCAACGACGATATAGTCGAACTCCATCTCCGACTCCCAAACCGACTGTTGAGACAAAGCATGCCTTGGCCATATCCGTGATGCAAGCTGTGACGGCGCGGCCGTCCCTAACCGTTTTAGGGGACTTCGGCACCAAATCGGATATGATTAATAAAGGTGGGTGAGCCCAACGCCTTAGGCGATATCCCTGAGCCGCTCCGCTTCCTGTAGGTCCACTGACACCAATTGCGAGACGCCGCGTTCGGCCATGGTGACGCCAAACAAGCGGTCCATGCGGGCCATGGTCATACGGTGGTGAGTGATGATCAGGAAGCGGGTCTTTCCCTCGCGAGCCATCTCTTCCAAAAGGGTACAAAAGCGATCCACGTTAGCGTCGTCCAGGGGCGCATCCACCTCGTCCAGGACGCAGATGGGCGCGGGGTTAGTTAAGAACACGCCAAATAGGAGCGCCAGCGCCGTCAACGCTTGCTCTCCGCCGGAGAGGAGAGAGAGTACCTGCAACTTCTTGCCCGGGGGGCTCGCCATAATCTCGAGACCGGCCTCCAGCGGATCGTCCGATTCCGTAAGCGCGAGGTGGGCCCGGCCGCCGCCGAAGAGGCGGACGAATAGTTCCTGGAAGTGCATGTCCACCTCCTTGAAGGACGCCAGCAGGCGCGCCCGGCCTTCGCGGTTCAATTCGGAGATGCCATGACGTAGCTTATCGATAGCCTCAAGGAGATCGTCGCGTTCTGAGTTGAGCGTGTCGATTTGTTCCGTCAATTCCTCCGCCTCTTGTTGGGCGCGGAGGTTCACGGGACCCATGGTCTCGCGCTCGCGGATCAGGCGGTCGACTTTGCGTTCGGTAGCTTCCAACTCGGGCAGGGCCTTTTGCGAATCGAGGCCGGAAATCTCGAACAAGTCACCCGGGCGGCACGAAAGCCGGTCGGCGACGCGTTCGGCGATGCCCGTGCAGACCTGCTTGGCCTGGTTGACGGAGCCCTCGGCGCGGACGTGGTATTCGCGGGTCCGGGCCAGGGCCGTTTCCGCTTCGCGGAGGATCTGATCGGCGTCGCGCATCGCAATTTCAGCTTCGGCCAAGGCATCGGCTGCTTCCCTGCGCTTGGCTTCGGAAATCTCGATAGCGCTCATGAGTTCCTGGCGTTGGGAGTCCAGTTCGGCAGGCTTGGCTTCAAGACGGGTCAATTCTTCCTTCAGCGCCTCTTCTCGCTTCGCCAGGTCTTCTAACTGACGGGCGGAATCGGCGTCGCGGCGCCGCCAGGTGTGAAGCTCAGTGCCAATGGATTGCAGCCGGTTGGCACGTTCCTTCGCCAGGCGCTCCAACTGGTCATGGCGCGAGTAGCAGTCCACCTGATAGGTTCGGTGTTCAGCTAGCTTGGTACGTAGGCGTGCGACGTTCTCGCGCTCCGCCACTGGCTCGGGCAGATCGGCCAATTCTGTCTGCTGGGTGCTCAGGGCTTTGGCAGTTTCGTCGCGGTCGGCGACGGCCGTCTCCAGCGCTTCGTCCAGCGCAATCAGGCGTGAGGAATGGACCGTAGCCTTTTCTTTTTCGTGGGCCAGAATTTCGCGCGCGGCATTCAGCGCGTGGTGGGCTTCGCGTACGTCCCGGCGAGCGATCTGCTCGGTGTTGCGCGCGTCCTGTTCGGCCTCGCGGGCCGCATCGCGGACCGTTTCTAATTTGCCGACTGCCACGACTGCCGCATCCAGCATACCGCGCAGATCGGCCAGGCGGTTGCGTTGTTCTAGTCGCGCTGCGGCCGGCGTGGTTGCTTCCGATGACACCGTGTAGCCGTCCCAACGCCACAGGCCGCCCTCGCGACTGACTAGGCGTTGGCCTTGCGCCAGAGATTCGGCCAGGACCATGCCCTGTTCGTCTGTGTCGACGACGCCGATCTGCTGCAGTCGGCGTGTCAGTGACGGCGGCGCCTCGACCAACTCGCTCATGGGAATGACGCCTTCCGGCAGGGCGAGGGACGCGGATAAGGGGCCCAATGTGCGCCAGTGTACGGGCGCGGCTTCGTCTGCGGGTACGTTCAGTTCTTCTCCTAGCGCCGCGCCCAAGGCCGCTTCGAAACCGGGCTGGACCGCGACCGCGTCGATCAACGGCGGCCATAGGTCATCCTCTACGGCGTCAAGGACCTTGGCGATGGCGCTTTCCTCCGCCTTCAGTCGTGTCAGTTCGGCGTTGGCGTCCTGTAGGGTGGCGTTCGCCCTGCGGAGGGCTTCTTCGGTTACCGCGCGGGTCTCTTCGGCCTCGCTTTGCTGGTCGTGCGCTGCCTCGACGGCGTCGGTGCAACCGGCTACCGCGCGCTCGGTTGCGTCAACAGTGGTGCTTTCGGGCTGGTCCGCATCCAATTCCGCGCGCTGGCGTTCGATTTCCTCGGCGCGCCGGGACATGCGGTCCAGGCGTTGTTCCAAATCGCGAATGCGATCGCTGAGGCCGTTGCGCCGCGCCTCGATGTCGGCAACCAGGGCGGTGGCCGTGTTCAAGGCGGTTTCGGTCTCTTCGACCTGGGATTTGGCAGCGGCCAAGGCCTCGGCAGCGGCCGTACGTTCCTCGATCTCGGCTCCCCGGGCGGCTTCTATCTCGCCCTGTTCGGCGCTCAGTCGTTCGGCAGCCTCCGTGGCGTCGATGGCGAACGCAATGGCATGTTCGCGGTCCGTGCCGATCTGTTCCAGGCGCTGACGGACCTGGTCCATGGTGTCCTGAATGCGTTGTTCTTCGGCTGCCAGGTTGTCACGCGCGAGCGTGATTCGGTGCAATTCGGCCGCCGCGCTGGCTTCTGTCTGGCGCAGCGGCGCCAAAGCCGCGGCCCTGGCGGCCTGATCGGTCGCCGCCTTGCCGGCCAGGCCGGTCAGTTCGCCGACCTGGGCTTGGGTCGTGCGCATAGCCTCCTCGGCTTCGACCAGCGACGCCTCGGCATCTTTCCAACGCAGGTGAAAAAGGGTCGCCTCGGCCTTGCGAATATGGTCACTGAGGTTGGTGTAGCGGTTCGCCTGGCGGGCCTGCTTCTTCAGGTTCACCAATTGGGCATCTAGGGTGATTAGAATGTCATCAAGGCGTTCTAAGTTGGTTTCTGCGCCCCGCAAGCGGAGCTCCGCCTCGTGGCGGCGCGAATGCAGGCCCGTGATGCCGGCCGCTTCCTCCAACAGGCCGCGGCGCTGCTGCGGTTTGGCGCTGATGACCGCACCGATGCGACCCTGGCTGACCATGGCTGTGGACCGGGCACCGGTGGATGAATCAGCAAACAAGAGCTGCACGTCGCGGGCTCGCACTTCCTTGCCGTTGACCCGGTAGGTGGAGCCCTTTTCGCGCTCGATCTTGCGACTGACCTCCAGGTCTTCTTCGTTATTGAATTGGGCCGGCGCCGTGCGTTCGTTATTGTCAAGGGCGAGAATAACCTCAGCGGAATTGCGCTGAGGACGCGACGCTGTACCACCGAAGATAACGTCGTCCATGCCAGACCCGCGCATATGCTTGGCAGACGTCTCGCCCATGACCCAGCGAAGCGCTTCCACAAGGTTCGACTTGCCGCAACCGTTTGGCCCGACGACACCCGTGAGCCCCAAATTGATATGGATCTCCGTGTTGTCTACGAAGGACTTAAATCCCGTCAGGCGTAATTTGTTGAACTGCAGCAAGGTCGATGTCTTCCCTTAATCTTGCTGGCCCTATTGGACCTTTGCTAATTCCCGATCGACGATCTTTTTGAACTCGTCGTAAGGCAGGCCACCGGACAGCTTCTCAGTGCCGATGACGAAATAGGGCGTGGCATTGACCCCGTCTTCTTTGTAGGCCTTTTCCTTCAACCCCTGGATATGATCGAGGAGCTTCTGGTTGCTGATGCAGGCCTGCACGTCGGCTGACGGCATGCCGCCGAAGCGCGCCACCTTGGTCAGCGCGTCCAACGGATTGCTTGCCCGCGACCACTGTGGTTGCGTACGGAAGAACATGTCGACGAAGCCAAAATATCGTTGCGAGCCTGAGCAGCGCGCGATCATGGTCGCGGCTAGGGCCGGCGTGCCCAGGGGAAAGTCGCGGTAAACCAATTTCACCTTACCCGTGTCGATATAGTCCTTTTTAAGTTTAGGATACACGTCGTGGTGGAAGCTGGCGCAATGAGAGCAGCCCAACGACGCGTACTCGACGATCGTAAGCGGCGCGTCCGCCTGTCCGATAACCATCTCCTTTATGGAGTCCGTAAAGCTTGCGACGCCCGCATGGGATGGCGTCGGCGCTAATCCAAGAAACCCCAAGGTGCTCACCCCGACCAGCCCTGCTAAAACGGAGCGGCGTGTGGGAAATTCGAGAATAACTGGTAGATATCGTGACAAAGTCCTCTCCTAGGCACCAGATGTTGTTGACTATAGAACCGTGAATTCGGGCGAGTCGAGACCAATCTTGTCAATGTTTTCCACAGATAGTCGTGGTGGCGAAAGCCGCAATAATGCTATTTGAAATCGGTGTCGTCCTGGTAGACCGCGTTGCCGAGGCGGTTCAAGGCCTCGCGAAGTTCTGGGTCTGTGATGGTTGTGACTTCCTGAGCGACTATGGGATTCTGAGGCGGTGCGGTCCGCGGCGCGGCGGGCGTATTAGCGGCCGGGACGTCGGCCAATGGGCCGTGGATATACCGCATTTTTGCGACTGCCTTAAAGCCGAAATAACCGTTGATGCGCTCCAGAAGCTGAGGTTCCAGGTGCTGAAGCTCCGTGGCCATGGCGGAATGGTCGACGCGCAAATGCAACAAACCGGAGTGACGCTCCCGATTGGCGTAGGTGATGCGGTCGGGCAGTGAATGTTTGGCGATTATCGGACCGACGATGTGGCCCCATTCCTTGGCCACAGTCCCGTCAGCGAGACCGCGCTTGCCAAAAATCGGCTTAGTCAGCCGAGACACCGTCATGCCGAGCGTTTCAGCGCGGTTGCGGCGGTTACTGGGGCGAGGCCGGTAGGCAGCCATATCTCAAAAATCCGTCCTTTGGTCAGGCGATCGCGGTATGGTAAGGTCAGGCCTTGGCCGCCGCAACAAGAGGTGGCGTTTACGCAACTGATTGTGATCAAACGTGTCTGCCGATCCTGCTGCCATCACGAACGCCTTACTTGCATGGTACGACGCCCATCGCCGCATCTTGTCGTGGCGGGCAGCTCCTGGAGAGATTTCCGACCCTTACGCCGTCTGGTTGAGCGAAATCATGCTGCAGCAAACGACGGTAGCAACAGTGACCCCCTATTACGGCAATTTTTTGGCAAAGTGGCCACAAGTTGGTGATTTGGCGGAGGCGTCCCTGGATGATGTGCTGCATGCTTGGCAGGGGCTTGGCTATTATACGCGGGCTCGAAACCTGCACAAATGCGCCCAGGTCGTGAGCGTTGATTATGGCGGACAATTTCCAGACACGGAGCTCGGGCTGCGCGCCTTGCCGGGTATCGGTCCCTATACGGCGGCGGCCATCGCCGCCATTGCGTTCGGCCGAAAGGCGACGCCCGTGGACGCTAACATCGAACGGGTCGTGGCACGGCTATATGCCGTTCCCGATCCGCTGCCCAAATCAAAACCCCAGATCCGCACGCACGCCGAGGCGCTGACGCCAAAACGGCGTGCTGGCGACTTCGCCCAGGCCTTGATGGATCTCGGGGCGACGGTGTGCAAGCCGAAGAAGGCGGATTGCGAGATTTGCCCCTTATCCGGCCCCTGCCTGGCCAACAAAGAGTCGAATCCCGGCCGCTACCCGTTGAAGGCGCCCAGGAAGGCACGCCCGAAGCGACACGGGGTGGTGTTCTGGGCTGTGCGTGGCGATGGCGCAGTCCTGGTTCGCCGCCGGCCGGAGACGGGTTTGTTGGGTGGAATGATGGAATTTCCGACCACCGAATGGCGGGAACTAGCGTGGGAGGGCAATTCCTGGCAGGATTGGGCACCAGCTACTGCAGATTGGTGCGCGCTTGCGGAACCTGTCACTCATGGCTTCACGCATTTTCTGTTGGAATTAACTGTGATGCGTGGTGCCGTCGATGGCGGCGACGGTAGATGGTGCCACCCCGATGATTTTGGTGATCTGGCCCTGCCGACGGCGATGAAGAAGGTCGCCGCCGCGGCCGCTCATTCGTCGTAGGCGATCAGCGTGTCGATGGGAATATCAAAACGATCGCGGCCGTTCAGGAACGTCAACTCGATGATGCAGGCTGCGCCGACCACTTTGGCGCCAACCTTCTTAAACAGATCGACGGAAGCCCTCAACGTGCCGCCAGTTGCTAGCAGATCGTCCAGAATGACGATCCGTTGGCCCGGTTGGACGCAATCTTCCTGAATTTGTATGGTGTCGGATCCGTATTCCAAGTCGTACTCATGGCTGACCAGTGCCCCCGGCAGCTTGCCTTCCTTGCGAACCATAGTGAAGCCCAGGCCCAAGCGCGAGGCCAAGGGCGCGGCAACCAGAAAGCCCCGCGATTCAATTCCCGCCAACATATCCGGCTTGTGCTGGGACACTGCCTTGGATAGTCGGCCCAAGGCCACGCTCCAGGCATCGGGATGGGCCAAAAGGGTCGAGATGTCATAAAACAGAATGCCCGGCTTCGGGAAGTCGGGGATGGACCGGATGTGGTCTTTCAAATTCATGATGAAATTTCCGCGCGCAATGAACTCAAAGGGACATGCTAATGACAGGCACGGGATCAATCAAACATGCTCGTTCCTGGCGGTGGGGCCGTGGAGCAGGGGAAATGAAATAGTTGTCTCATGAATTGATATAGTGTTTCATTTTATCACATCGGATCCTAAATCGTAATTACTCTCCCTCTCTTATTCACAAAAACTAAAATCGCGGCAGAGATGGAAGATTCAAAGGTAATCGATCACATCGTTTCGCGCGTCTCGCGCTATAGCTCGCAATGGCAGTTGGCGGTCCGGTAAGTCTTGTTATGGGTGGCATTGAAATCGATGTGCACGTTGGCGAACAAAGCGAGTATTCAACTCGACTCCATGTTCCGCCTTGTTCGCGCCATGTCGGCGATCCGCAATTCTGAGCGCCAGCTTGGGTATTTCGATGCCTATTGGGGTTAAATCCCGAATCATTGGATCGAATTAGGAGAACTGAGCTAATGAACGATCAATCCCGCGTCTTTCATCGTCAACTGGGCAAGGATATGCCCCGCGCAGTCGGCGGCGAGGGCGTGTATCTCATCGATGCCGACGGTAAGCGTTACCTGGATGCCTCGGGCGGCGCCGCCGTTTCCTGTCTTGGCCATGGTGATCCGGACGTCATCGAAGCGATCAAGGATCAACTGGACACCTTGGCCTTCGCGCATACGGGCTTCTTCACGTCTGGCCCGGCAGAGGAGTTGGCGGACCTCTTGATCGAGCAAGCGCCGGATGGTTTCGGTGCCGTCTATTTCGTGTCTGGGGGCTCGGAAGCGGTAGAGGCTGGCCTTAAGATGGCGCGTCAGTATTTCCTGGAGATCGGTGAGCCGTCTCGCAATAAGTTCATCGCTCGACAGCAAAGCTATCACGGCAATACGCTGGGTGCGCTCTCTGTGGGAGGTAATGTGTGGCGGCGTGAGCCGTTCAAAGAACTCCTGATCGAGGCATCGCACATTTCGCCGTGCTATGCGTACCGGGGCCGTAGTGACGACGAATCGGAGGAGGAATACGGACACCGAGTGGCTGACGAGTTGGAGGCGGAGATACAACGTATCGGCCCGGAGAACGTTGCCGCGTTCATCGCCGAAACGGTGGGTGGTGCGACGGCCGGTGTGATCCCGCCTGTGGCCGGCTACTTCAAACGCGTCCGAGAGATTTGTGGTCGACATGGCGTGCTGTTGATCCTTGATGAGGTCATGTGTGGCATGGGCAGAACGGGGACCTTGTTCGCCTGTGAACAAGACGGCATCTCGCCCGACATCATCTGTGTCGCGAAAGGGTTGGGCGCTGGCTACCAACCGATTGGTGCCACCATAGTCAACAGCAAGGTATTGGAAACGTTTCAGCG
>DFRF01000214.1:0-361 GCA_002378125.1 Rhodospirillaceae bacterium UBA3470
CTTGATCCTCACGCCGTTAGTTGTGGCCGGCCTGACGCTGACTGACTCGGGAGACATCTCACATGCCCCCTCGCGATATCCGAACGATCAACACGGACGTCTTGATCCTGGGTTCTGGCGGTGCCGGCCTGTTCGCCGCATTGCATTGCCTACAGGGTGCGCCGAATTTGGACGTCACAGTCGCCGTTAAAGGCTTGCTTGGTAAGACTGGATGCACACGGATGGTGCAAGGTGGCTACAACGTCGCCCTGGCCGAAGGAGATTCCGTCGAACGCCATTTCATGGATACCATCGAAGGTGGTAAGTGGTTGAATAATCAGGAGTTGGCCTGGGCCTTGGTGAAGGAATCCCAGGTCCGCAT
>DFRF01000214.1:718-33959 GCA_002378125.1 Rhodospirillaceae bacterium UBA3470
TACTTTGACCGCAATCCGGACGGTACCATTCACCAAAAGGCATTTGCCGGACAGACCTTCGATCGCACGGTCCACAAGGGCGATCTTACGGGGATTGAGATTATCAATCGCCTAGCCGAACAGGTCTGGAACCGTGGCGTACACCGCCTTGAAGACCACCGTGCTGTGGAACTAATCAAGACGCCCGACGGCGCCGCCATTTCGGGCGTGTTGATGAATGATATGCGTACAGGCGCATTTTGCTTTGTTAAGGCGAAGGCCGTATTGGTCGGCACTGGCGGTGGGCCGACCATGTACAAGTACCATACACCAAGTGGGGATAAGAGTTGCGATGGTCTTGCCATGATGTTACGCGCCGGGTTGCCGTTGCGGGACATGGAAATGGTGCAGTTCCATCCTACTGGCTTGATCGCCGGCAAAGACACGCGGATCACCGGCACTATTATTGAAGAGGGCTTGCGTGGCTTCGGTGGGTACCTTTTGGGTGGTGACAAAGAACGCTTCATGCACAAGTACGATGAGCGGCACGAGCGGGCGACCAGAGACATCGTCTCGCGCGCCATGTTAACAGAGATGCGGGCCGGTAACACGGCTCAGCACGGCGGCCTCTACATCACTATGAAGCACTTAGACCACCCCACTGTAAGCAAGATGTTCAAGGGGATGGTTGAACGCTGCGCCGACTGTGGTTTCGACTTGGTGGGTGGTGATGTGGAGGTGGTGCCTACAGCGCACTACATGATGGGCGGTGTGGAATTCAATGTGGATTGCACGACGGCGATCACCGGACTCTATGCGGCCGGCGAAGATACGGGCGGTGTGCACGGCGCTAACCGGTTGGGCGGTAACGGCGTAGGGAATTCCACTGTGTTCGGCGGTTTGGCTGGGGATGCCATGGCGAAGTGGGTCCCATTGGAGGGGGAATGGCGCGACCCGGACCTAGCCGCCATTGATGCGGCCCTCGCGTATTGCCACCATCCGTTTGCGAACAAGCCTGCCAACCTGGAGAGCATCCGCGAGGATATGTTTGAGTTTATGTGGGACGACGCCGGGATTCTCCGCGACGCGGACAGTCTGACCCGGGCGACAGGCAAGCTGGCTGATCTGGAAACAAACCTTAACCAACTCGGCGTCGATGGCACGAACGTTGCCTACAATCTCACTTGGCACGATTGGATGAACCTGAAGAACCTTATCCTCGTAAGCCGTTCTATCGTCAAGGCTGCCGAGGCCCGCGAGGATTCCCGTGGTGCTCATTTCCGTACTGACTTTCCAGAAACCCGCGACCTGGAAAACTCCTGGTTCACGCGTGTGACATTTGACGGCGGCGACATGGCTGTCGACCGCGTGGCGGTGGACTTCTCAATCGTAAAGCCTGGGGAAACTTTGTTGGCCGAAGCGGCGGCAGAATTGGGCCAGACGCGAAATCTCTCTTATTCGTCGAGCTAGAAGATGCCCGACAATTCTGCAAGTACTGCGTCGATGCGTGTCGGCGTCTCTTCAGAATCTATAAGGCGAAATTTCCTAGGGTGACAGCCCATTTGTTTCGAAACCCGACGCGATCTGAAACTCCCAGGGCTTCAAATTTCAACCGTTGGGATCAGGTGGCAGAAATACTGACGCCAAATTCCTTTCCTGCGCGGACCAGCCAGTCGTGGATAAAATGATCGAAGGAACGGGTCACGTAGAGATCGAAGACATCATCGGCGATACAATCAATAACAACATTAAGATGGCCTAGCAAAGTCGCCGCCGCGTGGCCGGCGGAAAAGGACTGTGGATCCAAGTCTATTGGGCAGCCTTTACACAATAGGTCACGCACGCTGCGCCCGCTCAGGCGCAGTACAGAGCGGCCTTGCCCCACGTCGTTAACCGATGCCTTCTCGCCAAAGGCGTCCGTTTCCAACTTATGGCCACTGACCACAAGCCAGCGGTTCGGCGCCAGCCAGAGGACGCGCACGCCATGACCATCGCGAGTTTCCCCAGCCAATTGGGGTAGGGGTAATCCTAGGGCGTGGCGTGCGGCGGTGGGGAAATCCGTATCGCTGAGGTCGCCGGCCAAGTGCAAGATGTGTAGGCCATGGCGTTTGGAGACCGTAACGCCGGGGCCTTCGCGGTTTTCTGCGCCGTAGGTTCCGGGCGCAAGAGAGAGGGTTAAATCAACCACGGAGCCGTTCTCCTTGGGGATCGATGAAGATAGGGTTAGTCACAGTCACCGTCACGGTCTGACCGGTGATCGGCGAGTGAGCCTTTAGGGTTTCCCCGTGGCGCGCACGGCCGCCGTTCAGTAGGGCTAAGGCGATGGGGTGGCCAAGGTTCGGGCTCATGCATTGGGAGGTGACCTCGCCCTGCATGGCGACCGGTTTGGTAGCCTTAGGATCGGCAATTAATTGCGCGCCACGCGGGATGCGGGTCTTCTCGTCAGTGGGTACAAGCCCTACCAATTGATGAATATCGTCCCGCGTTAACCCTGCGCGCCGGGCTGGAACCTTACCGACAAAGGCCTTTTTGGTGGATATCATCTTACCAAAGCCCAAGCCGTCAGCCGTGGTGCGGCCATTTAATTCGCCGCCGACCACGTGGCCTTTCTCAATGCGGAGCACGTTCATGGCCTCTAAACCGTAGGGAATTATCTCTTGGTTAGCACCGGCTTTCAAAAGTGCGTCCCAAACTGTGCGTGTGGCATTGGGCGCCATGTTGATTTCGTAGGCCAGTTCGCCGGAGAAGCTAATTCGGAACAGGCGCACGGGCACACCGTCTACGTCGATTTCGGCATAACCCATGAATGGAACGGCACTGTTGGAAAGATCGGCGGCGGTCAGCTTAGTCAGGACTGTGCGCGAGTGTGGTCCCGCTATAGCGATGCCGGACCAATCGTCGGTGACGGATAAAAGGTGGACGTTTAGCGAAGGCCAGTCCACGTCCAGGAGGTATTCAAGGCGATTCATGACCGCGCTGGCATGGGTGGTCGTGGTGGTGATCATGTAGCGGTTTTCCGCTAAGCGCGTCACCACACCGTCATCGTCCACCAATCCATCCTCGCGCAGCATGACGCCGTAACGGCATTTGCCAACCGCCAAGTTGGAAAAGCTGTTTATGTATACTCGGTTCAGGAATTCTATCGCGTCCGGTCCCTGCACGTCGATCTTACCTAGAGTTGACACGTCCACGATCCCAACCTTCTCGCGCACATGCTTGGCTTCGCGCATTGCAGCCTGCTCTAGGGTTTCACCATCCTTTGGATATCCCTGGGGGCGTAGCCATTGCCCGGTCGGGGCGAAGGGGGAACCCATGCTCTCGTGCCAGTGATGGAGCGGTGTTGTGCGGACCGGCGCCACGTGGTCATGGGCGTTCAAGCCTGCAACAGCACCCATTGGGATCGGCGTGAAGGGTTGCCTGAACGTGGTTGTTCCGACGGCAGTAATAGCTTCCGCTCGGTGCCCTGCCATAATGGCGAGGCCGTTGACGTTTGATGTGCGACCCTGGTCTGTGCCCATTCCGAGGGTTGTGTAACGTTTCAAGTGTTCGACGGAGCGATAGCCCTCCTGGTAGGCTAGGCCCACGTCTGCCGCCGTGACGTCGTTTTGCAGATCAACGAACTGTTTGCCACCGTGCAGATGATCCGGCGTTGGGATCGCCCAGAGTAAGCGCGGTTTGACGACAGCATCGGCACTGCATCTGGGCACATCCGCGGCTGTGGTAGCGAACCCGGCTGCGACGGCGGCCTGGGCACCTGCCTTGGCGCCTTCATGCAGGCAGGCGTCCAGTTGAAAGGCACCCTGGCAGGCACCGGCGGAACGTTCGCGTTGAAAGCTTTTATCTGGGACAAAGGCGGACAGTGTTTCATCATAGCAGAGCTTGCCGCGGGACTGCGAAAAAAGATGTACACTAGGTGTCCAGCCGCCGGACAGACAGACCACGTCACATAGGATTTCCTGGGCCTCGCCAACAGGGGTGGTATTGCTATCGACTGGCATAACCGTCACTGAATGCACAGACTTTGCACCATGTGCCGCAACGACCACATGGCGGTTTAGTACGCCGATATTCGCGTTGGCGGCGATTTCCAGCTCGGGCGTCTCGAGGCTATCGCGCAAGTCGACAATGGCTTGGACTTCAATACCTGCAGCCTTCAGATCGGCGGCGGCGGCGTAGGCGGATGCATTGTTAGTGAAGATTACGGCACGGCGGCCAGCGAGGGCACCATGGGCGTTCGCGTAGGCCTGGGCGGCCGACGTCAGCATGACACCAGGTCGGTCGTTATCTGCAAAGACAAGGGGGCGTTCGATGCTGCCTGTGGCCAACACCACTTCCTTGGCGCGAACGTGCCAGATTCGATGGCGCGGTTCGTGGTTCTCAGGCGTGGCCTTGTGATCGGCGACCCGTTCGTCCAGGACTATAAGGTTGTGATCGTAATAGCCGGCGGCCGTGGTTCGGCGAAGCAACCTGACATTTTCCATAGCCGCTAGCTGCGCTACCGTGTCGGCGACCCATTCCGGCCCCGACTTGCCCCTGATGGTGTCACGTCGGCCTCGCAGCATGCCGCCGAAGTCTGCGTTTTCATCACACAGAATGACCCGAGCACCGCTTTGTCCGGCGCTTAGCGCGGCCATCAAGCCAGCAGGGCCTCCGCCGGCAATTAATACGTCGCAATGGCGGTAATTGTGGGTGTAGCTGTCCGGATCCTCAAGAGTTGGCGATTTCCCCATGCCAGCAATGTGACGAATGGCGTGTTCGTAGAACGGCCAAAATTTTGCCGGCCACATGAAGGTCTTGTAGTAGAACCCGGATGGGAATAAGCCAGATAGCTTGGAATTCACGGCACCAATGTCGAAATGCAGGCTTGGCCATCTGTTTTGGCTTTCAGCCACAAGGCCCTCATAGAGTTCAACCCGTGTCGCTGGGATATTGGGCTCTGAACGGGCGCCGGTACGTAGTTGCACTAGGACGTTGGATTCCTCCACGCCGTATCCGGAAAGGCCACGTGGCCGGTGGTATTTGAAGCTTCGTGCCAGCAGTTTGACGCCATTGGCCATTAGAGCTGAGGCGAGGGTATCTCCAGAATAGCCTTGGTAGACCTTGCCATCGAAGGTAAAGGTGAGGGGCTGGCTGCGGTCAATGTTGCCGCCTGTCGGATTACGGAATGGCTGATGGCTCATGACGCGCCAGTGCTCAGGCTGTCGCTGGGCGCGCCAGTGTCGATAATCTCATGTGTAACAACATCGCGGCGCACTTTGATTAAGCGACGACAGCCCGCCGAATGATGCCATAGTTCATCATGTAGGCCGCGCGGGTTGTCGCGTAGGTACACGAATTCGAACCAATCCTGATTTGTACCGGTCTCTAGATTGGGGCGCTCGGCGCCAGCGTCGCCAGCGTATGTAAATTCTTTTTGCGCGCGCTTGCCGCAGTAGGGGCAGGTGATCTCCAACATATTGTATCGTTCCTTGTTAATGCGCGTTAGGAGTTGCGCCGGAGCCTTCCTCGTCGATCATGTAGCCACGTTCGAACCGGTTTAACGCGAAGCCTTCGTTTAGTTTGTGCGGCGTGTCGTTGGCAATGGTGTGGGCGTAGACCCAGCCCGAGCCGGGCGTCGCTTTGAAGCCGCCATAGCACCAGCCGCCATTGATGTAAAAGCCATTGATATCGGTTTTGGTGATGATCGGGCTGCCATCCATGGACATGTCCATAACCCCACCCCAAGTTCGCATGAGGCGCAGGCGACTGAAGGCTGGGAACATGGAAATGACGGATGCTACAACTTCCTCAATGCGTGGGAAATTACCGCGCTGGGCGTAGGAATTATATAAGTCAAGGTCACCGCCCATAACCAATTCGCCCTTGTCCGATTGGGAAATGTAGGTATGTGTTGCTCCCGACGTGACCACTGTGTCGAGACAAGGTTTCACCGGTTCAGAAACCATGGCCTGAAGCACGTGGCTTTCGATAGGTAGGCGCATCTCAGCCATGGCCGCGATATGACCCGTGTGGCCAGCAACGGCGGTGCCGATTTTTTTCGCCTTAATAGCGCCGCGTGAGGTCTGTACGCCGACGACGCCGCCGTTCTCAATGTCGATCCCAGTCACTTCGCAGTTCTGAATGATATCGACGCCCCGCGCGTCCGCGCCCCGGGCGAAACCCCAGGCCACAGCATCGTGTCGAGCCGTGCCAGCGCGTGGCTGTAATAGGCCTCCCTTTATCGGGAAGCGAGCCCTGTCCGAAATGTCCAGAAGGGGTGCGCGAGCTTTAACCTCATGCTTATTTAGCCAGACCCCATCGGCACCGTTTAAGATCATGGCGTTTCCGCGCCGTTGGTGGGCGTCGACCTGAGCATCCGTGTGCGCCAAGTTGATTACACCACGTTGAGAGAACATGACATTGAAGTTCAAATCCTGGCTCAATCCTTCCCAGAGCTTAAGGGAATGCTCGTAGAACAGCTCGTTCTCCGGCAATAAGTAGTTGGCTCGGACAATGGTCGTGTTCCGCCCCGTATTGCCGCCGCCCAGATAACCTTTCTCTAATACAGCTACGTTGGTGATGCCGTGGTTTTTGGCCAAGTAATATGCGGTCGCTAGGCCGTGCCCCCCGGCGCCGATTATAATTACGTCGTATTCTTGTTTCGGGTCAGGGTTGCGCCAAGCTTCACCCCAGTTCTCGTGACTGGTCAATGCATTCCGGGCCAGGGAGAAGATCGAATATTTCTGCATAGTCGGCTATCCTTCGTCCTGCCAGAGGTCTCGGCAGCGTTGGAGGTTGACAATGTTTCGGATGCGCTGGAGCCAGGCGTTCGCGCGTCCGCCGTGCCCGGCAGCGGTGGCCAGTTCGTGGAACTTGTTGTTCACTTGGACATCGCTCATCGGTTTCTTCGGTGCTCCAACAGCTTCTGAATTGAAGCGCTCGATGTTGCTGCCGTCTACTGTCCTAATACGTACCCGAGCACATTCGGGGCCGATCTCGCCTGCCTCGGATTTTGCGGTTAAGTCTGGGTCGTGGTGCATTGAGATTTTCGGTATGAGGGCCCGCACAGCCGAATCTGCAAGTGCGTCGGGGCCGGCTCGCGCGACCGTGAAGCCGCGGTCCATAATCACGCAGGCTAAGATGAACGGTAGGCTAAACTGGCCCTGGGGCACGCGGTTCGGAACGTCGTAGACCAGGCTGTCAATGACGATCTGCGGGACGTCCACCTCGATGGCGGAAATGTCGTCGGGTCCAAGGTCGTTTTCGTGCAGCAATTCACTAGTTGCCTCGGCTGCGGCGTGCGAGGCGGAACAGGCGGGATAAGGTTTTAGATAGACACCCGGATCAAGTATGGACCAGTGTTTACCAAGGTCATCAAGCTGGCTAATTTCCAGGGGACTGCGCTTTATCAAATGCGCCATGCCGTTGACACCCTCGAGAGCATCCAGAGGCGCGGAAATGCCTGCTTCGCCGAATTGCGCGCTGGTGATGCCCAGGGCGGCGACCTGACCGTTGCCAACAAACTTGGCCTCAGTACCGTTAGCGATGCGGAGTCCGCTGGCTCGGCACAAGGCGTGAGATATAGCTAACGCGGTCTGCTCCGTATTCAATCCGAGGGCCTTTGAAGCACCAGCAGCCGCACCGAGGCCGCCGAACACCGATGTCGTCCACCAGCCATCCATGAAGATTTGATTGCTAGCGGCGCGTCCAAATGCGTATTCGGCTTCGGAACCGGCAATGAAGGCGGTGAAGACCGTACGGCCGTCAGTGTCCGCATGGTCAGAGGCGGCTAGAACGGCGGCGGCTATGGTGGCGGAGGCATGGACGACCCCTGCGTAAGAGGTGTCATCGTAGTCCAGGGCGTGGGCCGCCGCACCATTGGTTAGGGCAGCCCCCGTGGCCGAGGTAGTATGGTCCATGCCAGCGATTCGGCAAGGCCCCTCGCCGTATTCGTTGAGGGTCAGAGTACGAACTTTCCCAACCGCTTCAATGGTTTGTCCGCCTACCATGCAGCCAAGAACATCAACCCAACTCTGCATAGCGGCGGTCCGCGCTGCAACCGGCACATGGTCGAGATCGAACTCGGCAACCCATTGGGCAATTGTCTGACAGGCGGTAAGATTGCTCATGATCGCGGTCTTTCGACGCTAATGTTTATTGATGGGCGGATTATTGACCCTGTCCAGGGTGGCGTCATTAAATAATTAAAGATAATGATGAGCATAATTTTATGGAAACACTGAGCGTGGAGATTCTCGCCGCAGTGGCCGAAACTTGCATCATGACCTGGGAAGCACCGGAGTTCCGCAACATTCTGCGGAAACTTATCGCCGGTTCGGTGCGCTTGGATAGCGCCTCGGGCTGATACCCATATGTTTGTCGACGATTAGTTATTGGCGTCGGCGACAATTGCGGCGATGGCCGTTGCCGCGAACCGTGCTTCTGGGGGATCGGCGCGCGACGTCAGCACGATGGGCACGACCGCACCCATGACCAAGCCTGCAGCGAGGCCGCTCATGAAATATACCATCATCTTAAACAGGCCGTTTCCAGTCTCGATATTGGGGACCACGAGAATGTCGGCCTGTCCAGCCACAGGGCCATCCATGCCCTTCAGTGCCGCGGCTTTCTTGGAGAGGGCGTTGTCGAAGGCAAATGGCCCGTCGACGATGGCGTTCTTTACTTCCCCAGCGTTGGCTCGCTTCACCACTTTGGCGGCATCAACGCTGGACGGCATGGCAGGCAGCACCGATTCTGTCCCCGACATTAGAGCCACCCTGGGTTTTGGGTTGCCCAGCGCATGTGCCATTTCGATAGCGTTGTTGGTGATGTCGATCTTTGTGTCTGTGTCGGGCTGCACGTTGACCGCGGCATCAGTGATCATTAGGACCCGGTCGTTGCCTGGAACTGTCATGTGGAAGATATGGCTAAGGCGCCGGCTCGTGCGGAGGCCGTGTTCGCGATTGACCACGGCCTTCATTAGGGCATCCGTGTGCAAATGGCCCTTCATCAGTGAGGTAACTTCACCGGACCTAGCCAATGCGACGGCGGCGGCGGGGGCTTTCTCTTCGCCGACGGCGTCGACGATCGCAAAGCTGGTGATGTCCCAATCAATTTCGCGGGCGGCGGCGCGAATGACATCTGCATCGCCCACCAGAACGGGATCGATTAGGCCTGCATCTGCACCTTGGCGGGCGCTTGTCAGTGCGATGGGATGATCTGCGCCGGCGATAGCCATGCGGACCAGATCCATACCCTCAATGCGGTCTAGCAGGTAGGGAGGTACTTCGAAGGGTATTTCGCTCAGCATGGGAAGGCTCCGATAACCGGAATAGAATAGGGCCGGATGGTAGGTGAAGCCATCCAGCCCTGGGTCTTGTGCGTTGGCGCAAGCCTTAGAATTGCTGCTGACGCATGTCGTTGGGGTCGATACCCGCTACCGGCACGGGCGCTTTCATGGCATCGCGACGGAAGGGCTCACCCAGTTCCTGGTTAAGAATGACTTCGATGAAAGTGGTGACACCGTTCTTCTGCTCTTCGCACGAGGTTTTAAGGGCTTCGGTTAGTTCGTCCTGGCTATGCACCGTGACACCTCTCAGGCCGCAGCCTTCGGCAACTTTGGCGTAGCTCAGTTGCGGGTCCAGTTCCGTGCCGACAAAGTTGTCGTCATACCAGAGGATTGTATTACGTTTCTCGGCGCCCCACTGGTAGTTGCGAAAGATGACCATGGTGATGGCGGGCCATTCCTCTCGGCCGCAGGACGACATCTCGTTCATGGATATTCCGAAGGCGCCGTCGCCGGCGAAGCCGACGACGGGGGTATCGGGGTTGCCTATCTTAGCGCCCAAGATCGAAGGGAAGCCGTAGCCACAAGGCCCAAAAAGGCCCGGTGCCAGGTACTTCCTACCTTCCTCGAAGGTGGGGTAGGCGTTGCCGATGGCGCAGTTGTTGCCGATATCAGACGAGATGATCGCTTCCGTTGGTAGGCCCGCCTGAATGGCGCGCCAAGCTTGACGGGGTGACATGCGGTCGGCGTCGCGGATCCGAGCTTCGGCGTTCCAGACCGTGCCGGGATCGTCTTCTTCGTGGTCCAGGCTGGAGAGCTCCTGGGCCCAAGCGGACTTAGTCTGGTGAATGATTGCCTTGCGCTCTTCGCGGTTGGTGTCGCCTGCCGAGGATGAGAGCTGGGCCAGAATCGACTGAGCAACTTGCTTGGCGTCTCCGCAGATGCCGACAGTTACGGGCTTAGTAAGGCCAATGCGGTCGGGGTTGATGTCGACCTGGATGATCTTCGCATCCTTTGGCCAGTAGTCGATGCCGTAGCCGGGGAGGGTTGAGAAGGGGTTCAGGCGCGTACCGAGCGCGAGGACTACGTCCGCTTGGGCGATCAACTGCATGCCTGCCTTGGAGCCGTTATAGCCGAGTGGGCCAGCGGCCATGGGATGACTACCTGGGAAGCTGTCGTTATGTTGGTAGCCGGAGCACACCGGGGCATCTAGACGCTCGGCCAAGGCCATGCAATCGGGGATCGCGCCACCGATGACTACGCCTGCGCCAGACAGGATCACCGGGAACTTAGCAGTGGACAGCATGTCGGCGGCCTCGGAGATGGCCTTAGCGCCGCCGGCCGGCCGTTCAAAACGCACAATTTGCGGCAGTTCCACATCAATAACCTGGGTCCAGAAGTCGCGGGGTACGTTCATCTGCGCTGGCGCGGAACCGCGCCAGGCCTGTTCTATCACCCGGTTTAGGACTTCCGGAATCCGTGATGCGTCACGGACCTCTTCTTGATAGCAGACCATATCCTTGAAAAGCGCCATTTGTTCCACTTCCTGGAAGCCGCCTTGCCCCATGGTTTTGTTTGCTGCCTGAGGGGTCACCAGGAGCATTGGCGTGTGATTCCAATAAGCGGTTTTGATGGGTGTGACGAAACCGGTGATGCCCGGCCCATTCTGGGCGATAGCCATGGCCATCTTTCCCGTCGAGCGGGTATACCCATCACAGATCATGCCAGCATTGGTTTCGTGAGCGCAATCCCAAAAGGTAATTCCAGCTTTCGGGAACAAGTCCGACACGGGCATCATGGCCGACCCGATAATCCCGAACGCATGTTCGATACCGTGCATTTGGAGGACCTTAACGAAGGCCTCTTCAGTGGTCATTTTCATCGTCGTCTCCAGTTCCCGTTAAATGATATAATTCACTATAATGATACAAATGATACCGTTAATTCTTATTTATGCGGGTGAAACCACACATTGAGCATCGCGTCAAGATTGCATTACCTTAAACGGGACCTTTTGTCTCAATAAATCAAATTATGAATGGCAATGTACAAAAAGATTAATGCTCCTCTTGAGGTCTCGCATTTTCCAAAAATCAGACCCATGAACATGCCACGCTGGGGCACGGTGACGCAATCGATCCCAAATTCTGAATCTTGGGAGAAGGGGAGTGGATCGGTAGGGTTAAATAATCGGATTCGATGGAGCTAGGGCAAAGTCTATGGTACAATAGGTTGGCGGGCAAGGTGACCGTTGGCCTGTCGTATTTTGTGAGCGCACCCGCCACGCTGTGGTGGTGGCCTTCGGAAGGAAATTAGTATGCAATATCAAACAAACGATCTTGAGCAACACTGGATGCCATTCACCTCGAACCGTGAGTTCAAGGCTGATCCGCGTCTGATCGTCGGCGGCAAGGGCGTCTACCTGACCAATCACAAGGGCGACACGGTGATTGATGGCTCATCTGGACTGTTTTGTTGTCCGTTAGGTCATGGCCGCAAGGAAATCGCCGAAGCCGTTTACCACCAACTTTTAGAAAACGACTATGCGTCTCCGTTCATGACTTCGACGCCTGGCGCATTCGAGTTGGCCAATCTGGTGGCGCGCATCACACCCGATCCGATCAACCATGTATTCTTCGTCAATTCGGGGTCTGAGTCTATTGATACGGCGCTAAAGATGGTGATGGCTTATCACCGGGCTAGAGGCGAAGGGCATAGAACCCGGTTCGTCTCGCGCGAGCGGGCCTACCACGGCGTTAACATCGGAGGCGTGTCCCTGTCGGGCATGGTCAGGAACCGGGAAACTTTCACCTCCGTAATGCCAAACGTAGTCGCCATGCGCCACACCTGGAACGCGGACGAATTATTCGTGCGCGGTCAACCGGAAACGGGCGCGGATATGGCTGATGATTTAGCCCGGTTCTGCGAAACCTATGGGGGCTCTACTATTGCTGCGGTGTTCGTTGAGCCTATTGCTGGGTCTACGGGCGTGTTGGTGCCGCCGAAGGGGTATTTGGAGCGGCTCCGCGAAATTTGTGACGAGCACGGCATTCTCCTGGTGTTCGATGAGGTTATCTGCGGCTTCGGCAGGTTAGGTGCGCCCTTTGCATCCCATGCGTTTGGCGTCACGCCAGACCTAATGACCATGGCTAAGGCACTAACGAATGGCGCCCAGCCCATGGGAGCAGTGGCTGTTGACGATCACGTCTACAAGACCATCACTGAAGCGGCGCCCGAGAATGCCATCGAATTCTTCCATGGCTATACCTACTCGGGGCACCCGGCGGCCTGTGCGGCCGGTATCGCCGTGCAGAAGATATATGAAGAGGAACAGAGCTTCGATAAGGCTGCAAGCCTGAGCGACTATTTCTTGGATGGATTATTCAGCCTCCGGGACTTAGACGTGGTTAAGGATATTCGGGGATACGGTCTCATGGGCGGTGTGGAACTCCACCCAAAGGGGACTCCGGGAGCCCTGGGCACGCAAACCCAGAAGGATCTTTTCTGGAATGGCATGCACGTGAAATTTACGGGTGATGTTGGGATTCTAGCGCCGCCGTTTGCCTCTGAGAAAGAACATATCGACGAGATGATCGACAAGCTTCGTATGACCTTCGAAGCGATCTGACCCTACCCATTTTGGGAACCACCAAGCGGGGCGACTTCGGTCGCCCCGTTTTGTTTCTGATCCAAAATTAAGCGTCATACCCAGGAAGCATGGGGGAAGGCACGGAGCGATCCGATAGCGATTTGACACCTCACAGGTGGCTACCTACCCTGAACTCTGCGTTTGAGAGCCATTCAGATTGCGTGTCGAGTGTCCGTGACGAGAGACGGTGGGAAATTTGAGACATACGGCTGGGACATTGAATGGCCACTCGCAAAAGCAAAATGGATAGCAAATCCGCAACCGGTCACCTGAAGGTTGTTGAGCCCTCGAAATTGGTCTCCGGTCCGAGACCATCCGCGGACAACGGGGAAGTGACGATGGGCGGTCGGATTCAAAAGGCCCGCGAAGCCTGTGGGTTGACTATATCGCAGTTGGCAAGACGAACAGGTGTCCTACCCAAGACCTTGCACAATTGGGAAACAGATCGTTCGGAGCCACGTGCCAACAAGCTTCCATTGTTGGCTGGAGTATTGAGCATTCCTCCACTTTGGTTGCTCAACGGAGAGGGTTCGCCCCTTGAACTCTGCGTTACGGTGAACACGGATGAGACTGCGAATTTGCAAGGCAAGGTGGACCGCCTTATAGAATTGCACCAGGAATCAAGCAGATTGATGTTTGAAATCCAGAGCGAGGTAATGCGGTTGCAGGGCAATATTGACGCCGCTCCCGGTCATGCGCTGGCGCGTCCCGATGACGGCAATGATGAATAGCGCCGATAGCTCCTTGCGGACGTCTCTCGTTGGGAAGCCATCCTGAAAAGCGAACGGACTGCCGTCACTGCGACCAGTACTCATTTCGTAATCTTCGCTTGAACAGTTTGCCGGTCTCGGTGCGCGGAAGCGTGTTGCGGAAATCGATGCTCCGGGGGCATTTGATAGCCGAGAGCTTTGCCCGGCAGAGTGCCATCAGTTTCTCCTCCAGGTCTTTGGAGGGCTCTTTATCGGGACCGAGTTGAATGACGGCCTTCACTTCTTCGCCGTAGTCGGTATTCGGCACCCCGATAACCGCCACGTCCAACACCGCCGGATGGCCGATCAGGACATCCTCTGTCTCCTGCGGGTATACGTTGACCCCGCCGGAAATGATCATGAAGGACTTTCGGTCCGTCAGGTAGAGATAGCCCTCTTTATCGACGCGGCCGACGTCTCCGAGCGTTGTCCATCCCTCCAGGTTGGTGACTTGAGCGGTTTTGTCCGGATCGTTGTGGTACTCAAACTGGTGACCATTCTCGAAGTATACCTCGCCTTCCTTCCCGACGGGAAGTTCCTGGCCATTTTCGTCACAAATATGAATGACGCCCATTTTAGCCCGGCCAACGGAACCTTCGTGCGTCAGCCATTCGGCCGTATCGAGGCAGGTAAAGCCGTTATTTTCCGTGCCAGCATAGTATTCGACGATGATATCGCCCCACCATGCGATCATTTGATGCTTCACGTCGGCGGGACAGGGCGCAGCGGCGTGGATAGCCATGATCATTGAGGATGTGTCATTTAGCAGACGGACATCGTCTGGAAGTTTCAGCATCCGAATGAACATGGTCGGTACCCATTGGCTGTGAGTGATCCTCTCCGTTTCAATGATTTGAAGCGCACCCTCCGCATCAAACTTGGACATGATGTAGGCGGCTCCTCCCATCTTCAGGGTCACCATCGTGTGGCGAAGCGGCGCCGCGTGGTAAAGCGGTGCGGGGCACAGGTAGCGGGTATTGGCGTCGTAGCCGAACAGCGAACTAAGGAGGCTCACCAGCATGGACGGTGCCTCTAACGGCTCACCGGTGAGTGGCCACTTGACACCCTTTGGCATGCCAGTGGTGCCCGACGAATAGAGCATATCCAGGCCCTGTACCTCGTCGTCGATAGGTGTTTCGCGTTGTGCTACTAAGGCCTTGGGCCAGCTCTGCATTTCTGTGTCTAAGGTCGTGTCCTCGATCAGGAACATGTGCACCTTGGGTGCTAGAATGGCTCGGAGCCTTTTTCCTACATCCAAGAACTTCTCCGATATGATGACCAGTTTAGCACCACAATCGACGGCGATATGGCTGAGCTCGTCATGGGTTAGGTGGGTGCTGGCGGTGGTGTAATAGATGCCGGCTCGGTCAGCGGCGAAACAGATTTCTAGGAACTCGCGACGATTTTCCATCAACACCATGATGTGGTCGCCGACACCAACTCCGCAGACACGCAACAGATGAGCCCCCTGGTTGGCTCGGGCCTCAAGCTGAGCAAAGGTCACGTCCTGGCCCGTGTCGCACATGCGAAAGGCTAAGCGCTCCGGTTCCCGCCGGGCCAAAACCCTGGGCTGAAAGTCTTGGGAGGCCTGATCCATAACCATTATCCGGTCCGCCTAATCCGCCGAGGCAGTTTGCTTCAGCCTTGCCACTCGGTCGCGTAGCATGTTTGTCGCCCCATCTGTGAAGCCGGCCACCTGGGCGGCTGCCAAATGCCGGGTGAAACAGTGCGCCGGTCGGAGACCTTCCGCGCCCATGGCGTGCAATAGGCTCGGCATGTGGCGCTGGCAAATCAGGATGCACTCAACCTTTGCCTCCGCGGCGGACAGTTGGGCGTCGGCGCCCCTATCCACATCCTGGACTGCGCGGGCGACCAGTCCTTCTGCGAAGGTAAGGTCTGCCTGCGCGGCGTCAAGAGCATGCTGCCAGGACGGATGATCCATGAGGGGCACACCAAAGGTCGTTCGGCGCACACCGTAGGCGCTGGCTTCAGTGATGGCGGCGCGTAGCATAGCGTTGCACATGGCCGCCACGTAGGCACGAGCGCCGTTGATTTCCGATAGGACTGTCTTGAACGCTTTGCCAGGTGCGACCAATTGGCAATCTTCGGCAATCTCCACCTTGTCCAAGGTAAAGCCCCCCGTGCCGATACTGGTCTGCTGAAACGGGCCGTCGATGGCGTAACGTTGGACCCCGGGCGCCGAAAGGTCGACGGCAAAGGCGCTGATCCCGTTCACATCGCCAATTTCTCTGCATTGGGCGAAAACAATGGACACCTGGGCGTGGCGGGCGTTGATAATCCAAGCTTTCTCGCCGCTCAACCGCCACCCCCCGTCGATCTTCGATGCTTGGGTGATGATGGACGCAAAATCCGATCCCGCGCCGGGCTCGGTCAAGGCAGTGCAGCCGCGTAGCTTTCCTGACAGCAATCTCGGCAGGTACCTGTCCCGAACATTTGGCGGCGCTGTTCGGCATAGGCGCGCCGCCACGTTGTGGGAATTGACCAGGGCCATGGCGATGCCGAAATCGGTCGCAGCGATGATTTCGCAGACTTGGGTCTTAACGGCGAAACTCAATCCTAGGCCACCTAGATACGCAGGCACTTCTATACCCATCAAGTTCAATGCTCCAGCTTTGGTAAATAGCGCTGGGTCCGGTTCCGCCCCCATGGACCAACCCGCTGCTGCCGGCGCCACTTCGTCATCGACGAAAGCTCGAACTTGGTTGAGCAGATGATCAACGGCGATTGATGTCATTTCGTGCGAAACCCTAGCGGTGATGTTCAGAAGTTAATGGACAGCCTGGCTTGATGCCTCGGCGACGCCAAGCTTTATCTGAATTCGCCACAGTCAAATCAAGCCCATGGAATTTGAATGCCCATACGGGTGTGCTAGCGTTGTTAGGTTTTGAAAACACAATGTGCACGAACCGGGAAAGTTCATTGAAGCCTTGGTCATTTGCCCTGTCGGTGATCGTCAGCACCTGTCTATTATTCGTTTCAGCCTTTGCCGGACCGAACGTTGAGTTACCCCTGGACCTGATGGAACAAGGTTGGGAGCAGATCACTTTCGATGACAAACAGCCGAACCGGTTTGCCAGTTGTGGTGATGGCTGCGTCGAAGTTGAGACGGATAGTAGCGTTTCGATGATCGGCAAGGAATTCGCCATCGATCTCTCCAAGATGCCAATGCTGAATTGGGAATGGAGGATCGAAAACCGCGTCGTTGAATCTGACCTCAGCGTCAAGGGTGAAGACGACCGTGCCGTGGCTCTCTACGTTACCTTCCCCTATGACCCGGACACCGCGTCCTTTTCCGAGAATATGATGCGTCCCTTTGTCGAAATAGTCCGCGGGACTGACGCTCCAGGCCGGATGCTCTCCTACGTTTGGGGCGGCTTTGGCAATCCCGGTGACATGATTGAAAGCCCCTTCTTTGGCGCCGTCAATGCTATGATCATCTGCCAAAATTCTAGAGCCCCCGTTGGAGAATGGGTGTATGAGAAAACCAATATAATCGCCGATCACGAGCGCGCGTTCGGGTCGACTCCTACCAAGGTCGCGCATATTTTGCTTGCTGCTGATAGTGATGATACCGGCGGTAAAAACCGTGCCTCGGTCCGCAAGATCATGTTCCGTGCAAAGTAATAGGTGACTAGCCCCGCGGATTAAATTGATCTTGAAGAAATTTCTACCCTATTAACTTAACTGATGATTTTTGGATATTGATTACCCTCTTTGGACAAATCATGAAAGAAATCGCGCAAGTGCAATGTATGTTGGAATACCGATGGTGAGATTAAATGGGAACGTAACGCCTAACGACATTGTTATATAAATTGCTGGGTTAGCACTAGGCAATGCTAGCCGCATAGCTGCAGGAACGGCGATGTATGATGCACTTGCGGCCAAAGTGAATAGCAATGCTGTACCGCCTACGGACAGATCAAGAATTAAAATAAAAACACTGGAAAGAAGTACTGAAAACATGGGCATTGCCAACCCAAACCCTATTTCGCATGGCCCGATTTCATTTCTCTTATCGCGAATTCCTCGACCGGCGATGATTCCCATGTCCAATAAAAATAGGCAAAGTACTCCATTAAAAGGGTCAATAATAAAGGGTGCTAGATCGGAGAGGCCTTGCTCACCTGACGCCAAGCCGATGACAAATGCTCCAAATAACACGACGATGGAACCATTTAGAAACACATGGTTCAACACGCCACTCTCATCTAATGTTTCGCTGCGCGCAAACTGTCTCGCTAGCCAGAGGCCTGAAATAATGGCCGGAAACTCCATAACAGCAGCTGCTGCTAAAATATACCCCTCATAATCAAGTCCCGATTGTTTTAGAACTTGCATCGCAGCAGCCAAAGTAACGACGCTTATCGAACCGTAATGAGCAGCCACTGCAGCGACGTCAACAGCTGGTAAATTGCTCACGCGACGGAGCAAAAAGTAAGCAACAAACGGTGTTATAAAGCTTAATGCAGCGCAAGAAGCTAATGTCGCGAGCATCTTTAACTCGAAGCCATTACTAGCAACAGCGGAGCCACCTTTGAAACCAATCGCCAACATTAGGTATATCGACAATAATTTCGCTACAGATTGAGGTATTTCCAATTCTGAGCGAAGCAAAGATGCTCCAATCCCTAAGCCAAAAAACAGAACCGTAGGGGAGGTGATATTGTTGAGTACGAGTGAAAATATTTGATCCATAATACAACTTTATTTGAGCGACATAATCATTGATTCAAAGAAGGCTGCCAAAGATATTCTTAACCGATTAAAATAACTACCGCAGAGTGCGCATGGCTCTATTACCCCCGTACCGCCTAATTCACGACTAAGATTGTTGACTACTTTGCCAAAGTCATGATGCCTTACTGCTTTTAATAACCGTGCAGATGTTCAGATATCTTAGATGAACAGCGAAACTCTGTTTCGGTCATGAAAAGATTTGGTCGACTATAATTCAGATATTATTCTTTGGAGAACACTGGCGTATCCCGCTTAGGTTACTATGCTTGGCGATACGGATTCATGAACCCACCGCGCAATGGCTGCGATCCGCTCGTCCTCACCAGGTTGTCCCATGATCTGTAAACCCACCGGCAGCCCGACGACGGCCATCATTGGGATGGTTACCACGGGAGCGCCCAACATGGAACTAGGGTAGTTGAATACGGCGTCGCCGGTTGGCCGGGGGTTCAAGGGTTCGCCTGGCCTATCTCCAGGCCAGTGTGGGGCTGGGCCAGGGCATGCAAAGGTCAAAATTGCATCGGCGTGTGATTTTAAATCCGCATGGCATAAGCGCGCATGTTCGCGATCGCGGAGAAGTCCG
The DNA here is from genome assembly GCA_002378125.1 of Rhodospirillaceae bacterium UBA3470. Lineage (GTDB taxonomy): Bacteria > Pseudomonadota > Alphaproteobacteria > Rhodospirillales > Casp-alpha2 > UBA3470. The sequence continues at coordinate 19,705 of DFRF01000214.1, forward strand.
CGGTAATCATCAGGCGTCATGGCTTCGGCCTTGGCGACCGTCTCTTGGGTTCTCTGGCTCACTCCGTCCGGATGACGATTGATCAAATTGCGCAGCGCCCATCGGTTTTCCCATGCTGTGATCATGCCGCAGACATGGGTGGCATCGGTGATGCTTTTCTCTAGGACGTCAACGACGTTGTCGCTGTGACGGTCAGAAATGGAAAGGCCTGCCGATTCAAGGCTGGTCCGCAATTGGGAGAATGCTTCATGGCTGGCGGTGTCGACACGTTCCCAACCCTCAGTCTCTAGAATAATCAACCGTTCTGGTTTGACTGGAGCCGGGGCGCTGTCGGGGCCCATTAAGCCCGTGCGTCCTGGATCGCCGCCCGTGCGCTTAGCAATTTCGATGGCTACGCGCCACATATCCTCTAAGCAACCAGCATGAGGGCCATGTGTGCTCATGGAGGTAGCTTGGCGTTCTCCCCGGTGAAGACCGCCTTGGCTCGGTTTTAAGGCGAAGTTTCCGCAAAACGCCGCCGGACGAATGATTGAGCCGCCAACTTGGGTGCCGATGGCGGCGGGTAACATCCCCGCAGCCACGGCTGCGGCTGAGCCCGATGAGGATCCGCCGGCAGTGCGGGCCGGATCAAAGGGGTTCGTGGTGGGGCCGGGTTGATTGCCGCCTAATTCAGCGGTAACAGTCTTGCCGGCGATCACTGCGCCTGCCTCTCGAAGCGCCCAGACGGCGGCGTTATCGTTTTTTGGAAAGTGGCCGTTATAGGCGTCGCAGCCCATCTGTGTCGGCATATCCTTGGTCTCCAGCAGATCCTTAATCCCCACGGGCATTCCGTCGATGGGAGATAGAGGCCTGCCAGCCTTCCAGCGTTTGCCGCTTGCGTCGGCGGCGGCCCTGGCAGTTTCTTCGTTGAAGGCAGCGAAGGCCTGAACAATGGGCTCTTTTTGTGCGATCACCTCGAGGCAGCGCTCCAGGTATGCACGCGGCGTGTCCGAGCTGTCGGCAAAGGCTTCGGTGGCGTCATAAAAGGTGCGTGCCTGGAAGGTCCGGGGGTCATATGCGTCACTCATTTGTTGGTTCCTGCAATACTCGCGTTAAGAATCTAGCTGCCATTCCATAGCAGATCATAGTGGGGTGCGGCCAGGGGAGGGGGCGATCCTCCGAGCGCAACGCGTAGCTGCGTCATGGCTTTCATCGCCGTATCGAAATTGTTAGTCGATCTCTTTCAACTGTTTTGAATTTATGAAGTGCTCGATGAAGGGCGGCGTGGTTAAGCCGGCCTTGACTTTGGCGTCCATTTCCTTTTCTGCGACCTTAATAGTTTCCAATTGATCTAGGACATGGTCGATCATGGCGTGTGGCACGACGACGACGCCGTTGATGTCGCCGACCACAATATCACCAGACTGCGCGGCGCGGCCGCCTATGACAATGGGTGCGCCCACCGTGCCCGGGCCGTTGCGGACTGGAGAGTTGGGTGTCACACCCTTGGCAAAGCAGGGCATTCCTACCTCGATAATACCTTCGATGTCACGGACTAGGCCGTCGGTAACGAATGCGGCTACACCTTTGTTTCGCGCCATCCCCAGCATGAGATCGCCACTCACGGCTGTTTCTGTAAAGCCATCGGCCGCAGATAGTATTACGTCACCGGGTACTGCTACCTCAATGGCGCAGAATGCAGCCAGGTTATCGGCAGGGCCGTTGTCGCATGTGACAGCGACGCCGGCAAAGACGGCGTGGTCGTTGCTGATCGGCTTGATCCGATAATTCAGCGCTCCACGCCCCTGCATGGCATCAACCACGAAGCCGCAGGGCACGCCCTGGAAAGCATCCACCTGATCGGCGGTGGGACGAGTGAAATTCCGACGGATGGTCATCAGCGGCGGGTCTTCAATCATCTGTCTCTCCTTAATCTCTGGATTGTTTTTTCTCTGTTGGCAGACATGCTAGCATGTTGCTGCTCAAGGGAAAGGCGACCTCATCTTTAGGCAAAATCATGTCGTGGCAGAATAAGTCTTATAACGTAGAAACCATGCGTCGGCTCGCGGAGGCCGAACTGCCGCAACCTATTTTCGATTTCGCCGACGGCGCCGCCGAGGACGAACGGACCCGCCAGCGCAACGAGAGCGCCTTTGATGATTATTGGTTGCTACCCAAGCCCCTGAACGGTGCCGCTAAACGTGACCTGTCGATCGACCTATTCGGTCATAAGCTATCAATGCCGGTTATGATCGGCCCTACGGGGCTCTCAGGTTTGTTTTGGCCTAACGGTGAACAGGCCACGGCCAGGGCCGCGGCAGCGGCTGGGACGGGGTTTTGTTTGAGTCATGGGTCCGTCTGTACATTGGAGGCGCTAGCGGAGACGCGTGCTCATCCGCGCTGGATGCAGGTGTTCCTCTATCGCGATAGGGACTTCACTCAGGAACTGGTTCGCAGGGCTGAGGTCGCCGACTACGATGCCATCGTGCTCACAATCGACAACCAGTTATTGGGTAAGCGCGAGCGCGATCTGGCCAACGGGTTCACCATTCCTCCAAAATTTTCGCCCAGCCAATACGTAGCCATGTTGAGCAAGTACAAATGGTTTTGGCGAATGCGCGGCGAACTCAGCAGGATCACTTTTGGCAACTACGTTCGGCCGGGAAAAAAGGAAGACATTAAGCAGTTAGCCGCGCGCATGGCCTATCTACTTGACCCGGGGCTTACTTGGGATGATGTGGATTGGATCAGGGGTATGACAAAGAAGCCGCTGATCATCAAGGGTATTCTCAGCCCTGACGAGGCGGATGCTGCCATCCAGCACGGCGCCGACGGCCTGGTCGTCTCCAACCACGGCGGGCGGCAGTTGGACGGTGCCCTCTCATCGTTGGAGGCACTACCGGGGGTTGTTCGTCAGGTGGCTGGACGCGTGCCCGTTCTCTTAGACGGTGGTGTGCGGCGCGGCACGGACGTGGTCATCGCCCGAGCCTTGGGTGCGTCGGCATGTCTGCTTGGGCGGCCACAATTATGGGGCGTCTCAGTGGCGGGGGAAGCGGGTGTTCGGCATATGTTGGATATCTACGCGAAGGAGATCGACACTGCTATGGGTCTCTGCGGGCTACATAGTATCGACGATATCAGCGCCGACGTTTTAGCAAACCCGCTAGGCAATTAGCGGGTTATCGCATCATGATTAGCCAACCCAGATTTCGCGGTAATGTGGCAGTCACTGGTATCACGGCCCGTACAGTGAGCCAGCGGTTAAGTCGACCGAATGAGCTAAGGATTTGACGAAGCTGTGTGGATACTCAGAAAGGGTCGAGGTTGCATAACCCACTTGGGTGAAGAACCCGCTAGAATCCCTTTGCGCCTTGCAAAACAAGGCGTCTACCCGTCCCCTGGATCGGTCCTCAGCGTCGGCCACGAGGGCGCCACCTATGCCGCCACCGACAAACAACGGATCAACGAACAACCCGTGGATTTGCGCCATTCGCTGTGTTTGTGACGATCCAATCGTGGGCATCGGCATTACGCTGCAGACCCCCACAATGCCAATTACCTCTGCAACCCGAATGTCCATTTCTAAGAGGTCCGCATCATCAACGAAGAACAGCGGGGCCATGCGATTAATCAAGCGTGTGGACGTCGACCAAGTCGCCACTGCGCGCATGATTACACTATTGATGGCGCTTATGTCTTCGGCATCACTGGATCGGATCGTGTAGGCAGGCTCCATACTAGCGTACGCTGGATCGGTTGGTTCGGACATCTCCACTCCTTCATAAATTTAGTAAAGCCCAGATCTGACCAACCTATTGTCGCAGCATTGATCGGATATCATCTGAGAAAGCACCTTGGAATTGTCCGCAGGTGTTTTTGGTTTCGGCCGAACCGTACTTGTAATTTTCTTTGTGTATACGCCACATAATGCGGGTAGGTTTAATGGCTGTAGAAAAAAATTATGCCCTCGCGGCGCGGCGAATATTGGTTGGGCGCTCAAACCTGAAAAATATTATGTTGCCAGCCCGGTGTTATTGGGTCTTGGGTAGATAGCCATTAGTAACGCCGTGAACGAATATGGATTATCTTTAGGTTCAGGAACAGACATGGAACCTGGAGCCGCGAGCATCGGTTATGCCATTAGCATTCTCGTCCTAACGCCAATCGCCATCGCGCTTATCTATCTAGTCGGGCTCGGGGCCAAGGCTTTGCAGGGGAAGGCAGCCGAAAGTTGGTCCATCGGAATGGTGCCCTACTTAGCCGCGTGGATCGTTCTGTTTCCCGCTATGGTCGTCGCCAGCCTTATCCTAGGTGTCGGCGCTGTCATGGCAGAACGCGCTCAGCGAAAAGACGTGGCGACGCAGCAGGCGCTGCAGGACCAGAGAGATTTCATGCAGATACAGGTTAACGCCACAGCGAGAACGGGGCTCTACGACGAAGAGATGTCGGACTACGAAAAAAGGCGTGGTTATTGAGCAGGTTGAGTGCTCTTTTCAATAAACGACCGACCACCACTAATTTCGAAACGGCTGAACAGCTATACGAAGTTTTTGTTGCGGCAGTCGGCGAATTGGGATTGGGCCTGTCGGCTGGACGTTGCCGTATCCACATGCAAACTTTCATTGCCGATGGTGGTCCTAAGGCGACCCAACAACGGCTAAGCACGCAAGGAGAGACATGTTATGAGCTTGGACGGAATTAAGGCCCTAACCTTCGATACTGGTGGCACTATTTTAGACTGGCACACGGGCTTTAAGACAGGGCTCGAGGAATTAGGAGCGAGACATGGCGTAAACGCAAACTGGGCGGTGCTGGCGAACGAGATCCGTAAGGCATCACTTGGGCGGATGCTAAATCTCGGTGAAGAAGAACTGCCGGCCTACAACTTTGACGGTGCGCACCGCGCCGCGGTGGACGAGGTGCTGGACGCTAATGGGCTTGGCGCAGCGACGGAGGACGAACGCCACGGGCTGGCCTACGATCGACCACACAATTTTATTTGTTGGCCGGATTTTTCCAAAACTTTACCGAAGCTTCGCGCACAATACATTTGCGCGTCTTTCACGATCCTGAGCTTTCGGATTATCATTGATACCGCCCGCCGTAATGGATTGAGCTGGGATGCGGTGATCTCCTGCGAGGCCATTGGTAAGTATAAACCCCTCCCCGAGCCCTATGAGACCGTGGCGCGGTATCTGCAACTAGATGTCAGCGAATGCTGTATGGTGGCGTGTCATAACTTTGATTTGGATGCGGCAAAGGCCGTGGGTTTCAAGACGGCCTTCGTGCGGCGTCCCGACGAATGGGGTCCGGCTAGTCCGCCGGACCCGGAGCCCAATCCAAGCCACGATATTATCGTCGACAGTTTCCCGGAATTGGCGGAACGTTTGGGCGTGGACTAGTCTTACCTTATGGTGGCCGAAATCAGGGCACCGCTGGCCATGGCCATGCTTCCGATTAGGAAAATCGCCGCATAACTGCCCGTGGCGTCGAACAGAGCAACTAAAAGATAGCCACCGATGCCCTGACCGATGCTTCCGATCAGCGTCATATGTCTCCAGACTTTCGACATACTTTCATTGCCAAAAATCTGTTGAGTGCGGCCGGACAGTAGCGCCGAACAGCCGGGCTGCGCACCGACGATCAAAGACGACGCAATCAGGATGCCCATCACCGGGTGAACGACGGGCGCAATAAGACCTATGGCTAGGCTGGTAAATACTAGAATCAGGCCCGTACGGAAACCGATCTGATCCGCGAGCCGGCCCCAAAGCGCCGTACCGATTAATGCGCCGAGTCCAAACAGTGTCCAATGAATTCCACCAATTGTCACGGTATGATGCAATCCGCGAATGATATAGTCGACCCAAAAGATCGTGTGTGGGATCAGACCGATGACAAATAGCGACTGTGCAGCTGCCAGGCGAATCGTTATAGCCCATAGAGGTGATGGTAATGATGGCTCGGCCTCCGGTGCGGCAGCTTCGGGGATTGGATCCGCGTAGGCCCATAGTCCCAACGCTACGGCGCCGGCGCCGATTGCCGAAACGCCAATCCAGGTTGCCGTAAGCCCTTGGTCCAACAGAGCCGGTATGGCGACGCCCGAAAGAAAGATACCGCCACCAACCCCGGTGAAAACGATTCCCGTAACCAGGCCGAGCTTATCTGGAGGCGCAGTCCGGGTGGCTACGGCTAAAGCCTGGACCATGATCGTACCAACGGCGACACCAATCAGGCCACGCCAGAAAGCCAGCCAGGGGAAAAGCCACGGTGCCGTGAGGGGTGCAGCGCTAGCGATCAAGCAGGCCAGGCTCGTGTACAAGCAGAGGCGAAGGGTGCCGCGCTCGCCAATCTGGGTGCGCAATGGGGGCTGCAGCAGGACACCGAACAGAAAACCGGCCAGGTTGAATGCACCTACATAGCCAGCCTCGGCGGGACTAAGTGCATTTTCTTCGATAAGAATAGGGATCATTGGCGCGTAGGAGAACCTTCCTAGGCCCATACCCACGAACAACGCTGAGCTGCCACCGATGGCCATACGCACCCACGGCGGGCTGGAGGACGGGTCCATTGTGGCCATGAAAGTCGATTCCCTTGGCAAAGCTAACTGGATTTCAACCTAAAGCGCCAGTCCGAATATGGAAATGCGAAGCGGATCTTGGGAGACAGCTCCCTACAATTAAGCTTAAGCTTAGATTGCAATTGTGGATTTGCGGGCAGCATCATTAACTCGACTAGGGGAATTTGTTCCAATCCTCACATGAAGAACTACGTCGCAGCTGAAACCCAGGGAAGAGAGAGACAGTGGCGTTGAGGATTATTGGGCTACTCACCTCTTAAGTAATCATGGATTGGCTTTCATCGCCAAGTGGATCAGGAAGGTAGAATGACATGGCTGAGGAACTCCCGAAGAGAGCACGGGTCGCGATCGTTGGCGGCGGCGTCATCGGCTGCTCTATCGCCTATCATCTGACAAAAATTGGTTGGGATGACGTGGTGCTGCTGGAGCGCAAGCAATTGACGTCGGGGACCACATGGCACGCGGCTGGCTTGATCGGACAACTTCGCGACAGCCAAAACATGACCAAACTGGCCAAGTACACGGCAGAGCTCTACCTGAGCCTGGAAGAGGAAACCGGCCAGGCGACAGGGTATAAGATTAACGGGTCTCTCTCTACGGCTACCCACGTGGGGCGCATGGAAGATCTCGTTCGCAGGGCCGATATGGCTAAGGTTTTTGACCTGAAGGTCGATATCTTGGGGCCGGATGGCTGCAAGGACTATTACCCGCTTCTAAACGTAGATGATATAATTGGCGGAATCTTTATTCCATCTGATGGCCAGGCGGACCCCGTCGGCATTACTCAGGCGCTAGCCAAGGGTGCGCGCATGGGAGGCGCGCAGATCTTCGAAAAGGTCAAAGTTGAGGAAGTCTTGGTTTGCGATGGCAAGGCTGTTGGTGTCCAAACCGACAAAGGCGATATCGCGGTGGACTTCGTTGTGTTGGCCTGTGGCATGTGGACACGGACCTTTGCAGCCCAAATCGGAGTTAACGTGCCGCTGCATGCCTGCGAACACTTTTACGTGCTCACCGAAGCGCATGATGCAATCACGTCGACTCTGCCGGTCTATCGAGACTACGACGCCTGCGCTTACTATAAGGAGGATGCCGGTAAGTTGCTGTTGGGAGCTTTCGAGACCGTGGCTAAGCCATGGGGCATGGAGGGTATTCCCGAGGATTTTGAATTCGGTCAGTTGCCCGACGACTTTGAGCACTTCATGCCGATCCTGGAGGGTGCCATGCACCGGATGCCGTTATTTGAAGATCTTGGCATTCAGACCTTCTTCTGTGGCCCGGAGAGCTTTACGCAAGACGACCGGTATCACATTGGTCCGGCGCCCGAAGTGGATAATCTATTTGTCGCAGCGGGTCTAAATTCAATCGGTATCCAGTCGGCCGGTGGGATTGGACAGGTGCTTGCAGCCTGGATGCGCGATGGTCTGCCGCCCTTTGATCTGAACTCTGTCGACATTCGCCGTAACATGCCATTCCAGGGTAACAGCGCGTACTTGCGCGACCGGGTAACGGAGACTCTGGGGCTCCTCTATGATGTGCATTGGCCCTATCAACAGTACAAGACTTCGCGAGGTGTCCGCCGACTGCAGTTGCATGACAGACACGTGGAAGCCGGCGCCTGCTTCGGTGAAGTATCCGGATGGGAACGACCAAACTGGTATGCGCCGGAGGGAGTGGAAGCTAGTTACGAATATTCCTTCGAACGCCAAAATTGGTTCAATTACTCTGCTGCTGAGCATAAGGCCGTCCGCGAAGACGTGGGCCTGATCGATATGTCGTCCTTTGCGAAGTTTCGTGTGCAGGGCTCAGATGCGGAAGCGGTCCTAAACCAAGTCTGTTGCAACAACGTGGCCGTGGACCCCGGCTGCACCGTTTACACGCAATGGCTGAATGAAAGGGGTGGGATTGAATCCGATCTAACCGTCACTCGTTTGGCCGGTGATGATTATCTCGTCGTCACTTCAGCTGGCGCCCAGGTCCGCGATATGCACTGGTTGAAAACCCATACGCCGCCCGATGCTCGTTGTGTTGCGACGGATGTCACTGCCGGCTATGCCGTATTAGCCGTCATGGGACCAAGGACGAGAGACGTGCTGCAGCCGTTGGTATCGGTGGATCTCTCGAACGAATCCTTTCCCTTCGGCACCAGTCGAGAGATCGAACTTGGTTATGCGATGGTGCGTGCGTCTCGGATTACCTACGTCGGCGAACTTGGATGGGAGCTCTACATCCCAAGCGATATGGTCTTGCATGTATATGAGACCTTGACCTCGACGCCGCTTGTCCATGTGGGTATGCACGCTGTGAACTCCCTTCGGATGGAGAAGGGCTACCGCCACTGGGGTCACGATATCACCGATGAAGAGACGCCCTTGGAGGGTGGCCTGGGTTTTGCCATTGCCTGGGACAAACCCGGCGGCTTCATCGGGCGCGACGCGCTGTTGGAACAGAAGGCCGGAGGCCTGAATAAGCGTTTAGTGCAGTTTCAATTGAATGACCCGGAGCCGCTCCTATATCACAACGAACCTGTCTTCCGGGAGGGCGAAATTGTCGGCTACATTACGTCGGGAATGTACGGCCATCATTTGGGCGGGGCTGTCGGGCTCGGGTATGTCCACGATGATGGTGGAGTCGATGCGGCTTATGTTAATGAGGGGGCCTTCGAGGTTCTGGTGGCTGGTGACATGGTCGCCGCTTCTGCGTCGCTGCGGCCTCTCTATGATCCCAAATCGAAGCGGATTAAAGCTTAAACGCTGAGTGGAAAAAGGCTCAGTAGCTCAGCTAGCTTAAGCATGCTTCAAACCACGTGATCCCGATCGGGTGGTAAGACCCGAAATATTCAAATCAAAAATAGACTTGGCGAACTTGACAGGCAGCGTTTTTCTATACCGATCCGGGTCGGCGGGGACCCTTCGAAAGCTATTAGTCGACGGTGACTTTGATGCCACTGAGGCCGTCGATACCGCCGACTAGAATATCGCCGGCGGTGATGGGTCCAACGCCTGAGGGCGTTCCGGTGAAGATTAGGTCACATGGACGAAGGGTAAATAGACCTGAGAGATAGCTGATAATTTCTGGAATTTTCCAGATCAGCTGGTTCAGGTCTCCTTCTTGGCGGACTTTGCCGTTTACCTCGAGCCAAATGCGACCACTTTCCATATTGCCCGTCTGTGCGATTGGGTGAAGGCAGCCCATGGGCGCGGCGTTATCGAAGGCCTTGCCAGTATCCCATGGCCGCCCGGCCTTTTTTGCTTCACCCTGGAGGTCGCGTCGGGTCATGTCGATACCGACACCGAAGCCCCAAACGCAGTCCATAGCGGTGTCAACGGGAATATTGGTTCCGCCTTTAGAAAGAGCGGTGACCAGTTCGATCTCGTGATGGACATCATGGGTCTTTGGTGGATAGGGGAAGGTGCCGCCGCCATCGGACTCTGATGCGGGGAGGAGGTTGTCGGGCGCCTTCTTAAAAAAAAACGGTTCTTCCCGGTTCGGGTCATGACCCATCTCGATGGCGTGTGCCGCATAATTTCGACCGACGCAGTATACGCGGTTGACCGGAAAGAGTGAGTCTGACGCCGCGACAGCCACAGTTGGAATGACTGGGGGGGTAATCACGTAGTTCATGGTGATGGTTCCTTGCTAGAAATCCGTTGCAGGATTTATAGGCGAGAATATCCCAACGAAAAATCCCTCATTCGAGGTGCTCTGCTGGATTACACTGGCACCTACATTCTTTGGCGCCTGGCACCTGACATTTTGCAGGCAATGGCCTAATATTAAGCATATTTGACGATGCGGAGGATGACATGTCCTTGAGAGCGCCTTACCTAATGTTTTTGGGTGACGCGATCGACCAATTAGCGGCAAAGACTGCCAGCGGCGTAGTTCACTGGGTACCTGATATCTGTATTGGTCAGTTCAGACTTGACGGCTGCAATGCCGACCTGGGCCTGCCTGACATGACGTTGGAGGCGGCTGCCGCAGCTGGCGCCAAGACGGTCATTGTCGGTGTCGCCAACCGTGGTGGCGTGATTTCCGAGGCTTGGGCCGCAACGTTGGTTTCCGCCATCGAGCTCGGTTTTGATATTGCCAGTGGATTGCACAATCGATTGGATAGCGTTTCTGCTATCGCTGAAGCCGCGAAGACGTACGGACGTGATCTAGTCGATGTTCGCCATCCGACACAAAGCTTTGATGTGGCCAGCGGTAAAAAACGATCGGGTATGCGCTTGCTGCCCGTTGGGACGGATTGCTCGGTTGGCAAAATGTATACGGCCCTGGCCTTGGAAAAGGAGATGAAGGCCCGGGGAATGAAAGCCACGTTCCGCGCCACCGGTCAGACAGGAATCTTTATTGCCGGGGATGGTATCTCCGTTGACGCCGTGGTCGCTGATTTCATTTCTGGAGCGACAGAAATTCTCTCGCCGGCCAATGATCCGGATCATTGGGACCTCGTCGAAGGACAAGGCTCTTTGTTCCACGCTTCTTATGCGGGTGTTAGCATGGGCTTAATTCACGGGGCTCAGCCAGATGCATTAGTCTTGTGTCACGAGCCGACCAGAAAACATATGCGTGGTCTGCCAGAGTACCCGATTCCGAACCTCAAGGAATGTCTAGACGCTAATGAACAAGCGGCGCGGCTCACGAACCCTAAGGCCACGTGTATAGGTGTTTCCATCAATACCAAGGATCTGTCCGACGCGGAACGCGACAGTTATCTTAAAAGTGTTGAGGATGAACTGGGATTACCGACGGTAGATCCCGTTACAACGGGTGTCAGCAAGTTGGTAGACAATCTTCCCGTGGTTAACTCATGACCCGTGAACTTACAGTTCTCGACGAAGCATGGCCGTTGGTCCGCCCATTCGCGATTTCCCGAGGCGTGAAGACGGAAGCACATGTCGTCGTCGCGGAGATCCAGGACGGCGAGGCTATGGGGCGCGGCGAATGTGTGCCTTATGCCCGCTACGAAGAGTCCGTCCACGGCGTTAGTGAGCAGATCAAAGGTCAGACCGGCGCTGTCGCCTTTGGGCTGGATGGTTTTGGGCTGACCGAGCGGCTGCCCGCCGGAGCTGCACGAAATGCACTAGACACGGCCCTGTGGGATTTACAGGCGAAAGTTACGGGTCAGCGCGTTTGGGAACTTGTCGATCTTCCCGAGCCGACACCGACCGTCACTGCAACAACCATTGGCATTGGCACAGTTGACGAAATGGAAGCGCAGGCCCGGGACCTCAGCGCGGCGCCGTTGATCAAGGTTAAGTTGAATCGTGATGACGTTGTGCAGCGGATGGAGGCGGTCCGTGCCGCCGCCGCTGGAGCCCAGCTGATCGTAGACCCGAACGAGGGATGGACCATCGATGAGTTGACCTGTTTTTTGCCGGAGCTTCAGCGCCTCGGTGTTGAAATGATCGAACAACCTGTGCCTGCTGACGCAGATGCCGGTTTGGCAGGTTATGACTCGCCCATACCCATATGTGCTGACGAAGCCTGCCACACTGTCACTGACTTGCCGGGCTTGGTCGGTAAGTATCAAATGATTAACATAAAATTGGATAAGACTGGCGGGCTAACGGAGGCTCTTTTCCTAGCCCGGGCGGCTGAACAAATTGGTATGGAAATCATGGTTGGCTGCATGGTAGCGACATCGTTGGCGATGGCTCCAGCTATCCTCCTCGGTCAATTTGCCAGGTTTCTCGATTTGGATGGCCCCCTCTTTCTCAAGGGCGACCGTCCGGATGCCTTGGTCTTTGAAAATGGGCGGGTTCATCCGCCGCCCACCGCCCTGTGGGGCTGATGAAAAACTAAGGCTGTCATGTCGACATCTATCCCTTGCACCATCCTTCGGGGTGGAACTTCGAAAGGCGTTTATTTGAGGGAAGCGGATTTGCCGACAGACCCTAAGGAGCGCCAGGCTACGATTCTAGCTATATTCGGCTCCCCCGATAAACGTCAGATTGACGGACTGGGTGGCGCCGATCCGCTGACGTCGAAGGTTTGCATTGTGGGGCCGCCACCGTTAGTTGGGACGGGGAAATATGCGGATTTGAGCTATACGTTTGGTCAGGTTGAAATTGACAAACCTTCTGTAGATTTGCGTTCCTTGTGTGGCAATCTGACTTCTGGGGTGGGCGCATTTGCGATTTGGGATGGTTTGGTTCGGCCAGTGCCACCGATGACCTTGGTCCGTGTATACAACACCAACTTGGACAGCATCTTGATTGTCGAGGTGCCCGTATCGGATGGTCGACCGCTGGAATCTGGAGACTTTGTTATTCCTGGCGTTCCCGGCAGTGGAGCGAAGATTCAGGTCGACTTCGCTAACACGGCTGGTACCAGTGCGGGCGCCTTATTGCCCACTGGGAACACCTGTGATCGGCTGGATATTCCAGGTTTTGGAAAGATTGACGTATCGATGGTGGATATCGGCAACGCTCATGCGTTTGTTCGTGCCGCCGATCTGGGACGATCCGGTACCGAAACGGCGTCGGTTATCGATGCCGATGCCGAGTTGTGCTGTATACTGGAGCAAATACGTGCGCATGCCGGCGTTGCGATGGGAATGATTGATGATCCCGACCGGGCTGCGGAGATTAGTCCGGCGACGCCGTTCGTGGCAATGATTGCGCCGCCTCAGGATTATGAAAATGTCATCGGCGGCAACCATGTTGCGGCTGAGGAAAGCCAGTTTTTGTCCCGTCTTATGTTCATGCAACAGATGCACAAGACCTACGCTGGGACTAGCACGGTTTGCACCGGCGTCGCCAGTCGAATTCCGGGAACGATCGTCCATGAGGCCAGGCGCTCCTCAGATCGCGATCACATGCTTGTCCGCATCGGTCATCCCGCTGGTGTGATCGAGACTGAATCAGCTTTAGATCTCGACGGGGGCGCTCACGTCGTCACCCGCGCAACGCTTGGTCGTACGGCGCGGCGGATTATGGAAGGAACGGTTTACATACCTTGACGTTCGACCGCGGCTTCGCGCCGGTAGCTGAGAAAAAACAAGAGACCTACCAGTAACGCCGGCGGGCCAGCCAGGATGAATCCCAGGCCAAAACTACCCGTGGTCGCAAGCAGGAGGCCGAACAATGCGGGATAAGCGGTTTGCCCGCCGGTCGCAAAGGCGAGAACACCGCCCGTGTTGGTCGCCGTTTCACCAGCTTTCGATAGGTTCGCGATCTCGGCTAGAACGACGCCATGCCAACTGATGGCAGTGGCGCTGTATGCAATAGCGATGGCAGTTACTGACCAATGTGGCCATGCCGCATTCATGAAACCGCAGGCGATGGCGATAAACGCCATGCTGACGCCAAGGATTGCAATAACCGGCTTTGCCCCCCAGGTTCCGGCCACCCCACCCCAGACGATCCGGAAGGCAATCGACGCGGCCTGGGCGAAAGCAAAGGTTCCACCTGCTGTGGCCAGCGTCATGCCCAAGCCCTCGACCAAGTAGGCAACGAAGAAGGCGCCAAACACGCCTTGCAACCCGCAAAAGGTGAAGGTCGCATATACAAGGTACCGGAACGGCCGTGGGACGATGACACCGCGCAACGTATAATACCCTTGCGTGAAATTGATTTGATGGTTGGGGTTGCGATTGACGTCGAAACGTTTACGTACGGCCTGAAAGGCGATGGCTAGGGCTAGGCAGCTGCCGCCAAGGGTAAGGAACATAACCTGCCAATCCCAACTACGC
>DFRF01000214.1:34267-40599 GCA_002378125.1 Rhodospirillaceae bacterium UBA3470
GCCAATCCCAACTATTGATGAGGAACGGAACCAAGATTCCGCCCAACATTCCGCCCGCCGGTACACCTGTTTGTTTGATAGAAAAAATGAGGGGTGCATGCTTCGGCGGTGCGTACCGAGCAAGGATATCCGAGGATGCTGGCGTCGAAAACGCACTGCCCGCGCCGATCAGGAAGGCGCTCAGCGCGAAGGCCCAAAGCGCCCCCACAGCTCCTAGCGCAAGGCCAATGGCGGTGGCGAGAAGAGCCACCTGAGACATTCGCGCAGCGCCAAAGCGGCGAATAAATCCGCCGGCAAATGCCATGGAAACCGAAGCCACGAGATAGACAATTCCCATATGCGCGCCAGCCAGGGCGACTGGCAGGCCAAAGATTCGTGACAATTCTGGCGCCGCGATGGGCACCACCAAATGGCTCATGTAGGTCAAGGTTTGCTGGAGGAATGTTGCGGCGACGGCGATGAAAATCGGCATGGATGGTGTATTTGGCCTATAAAATTTGGGCAGCTGAGTTGTTACGGTAACCTATTCTGGCTGATGCGACGTCTCTACATATTTCAAAAAAACGTCGTCATTCATCGGTTTTCTTTAGTGCCCACCTTGTCTCACCTCCCATTCCGTTGCTATTCGTCCCAAAAATTTCCCTTTCCGATTGTACGCAGTGGCCGACCCTAGTTCGTTAATGTCAATTGAGGGCTAGAGTTGAAAGGTTCCGCGTCCGGCGATGTATAGACCCAGCAGAATCAATGCGGTGAAAAACACTTTGCGGAACCGTTCTTCGGAAAGCCGTTGTCGAAGGCGTCGACCGACATCCATGCCGACGATAGCCGGGATGACGGCTCCTGCTGAGACGATGGCCAGATCGAAGGGGAGTGCTCCTCGGCCACCCATTGCGCCGCCTAGGGCAAGAGAGCCAAGACAAAACCAGATTCCCATGGCCTGGATAAGCGCATCCCGCTTCATGCCGAGCGCCTGCATATAGGGTACCGACGGCACGGCCATGGAACCGGTCAGGCCACCGATGACTCCGGTGATCGCGCCGGCTAATGGTGACAATATAACCTCCCAACGCCCAGGCGGCTGAATTTTTGACATGGACAGACTATAGGCCGAGTAACCTGCGAGGATGCTGCCCAGCATGATCGCTAAGATGGCCGGGTTCGCCGCCACCATAACCCCTACGGCGAACCAGATTCCAATGACGCCGGTCACGAACAGCGGCCAAAGACGCGTCAACGTAGCCCTTAGGTGTCCGCCGGTTACTCCTTGCCAAATATTGGTCGCGAACAAGGGAATCACGAGGATCACCATGGCATCCTTAAGTTCCAGGGCTAGTAAAAGCAGGCCAAGGGACATGGCCGGCAAGCCGAGGCCGGTTAACCCTTTGACGATGCCGGCAATAAAGAAAGCTACTGCGACGAATGCGAGAATTTCGAAAGGCATCTCCGAGAGCGGGATGTTTGTCAGGGTCTTAAACGTCAACGGCATGCTTGGAGCCTAGCCCACGGGTGCCCTAAGGTCAGCCACCATCTCAGGCCAAAGGCGTAATGGGTGGTGTCATTCATTGCGCGACCCAATAGCAACCAGCCGTGTGAACGGCGCGCTCACCGGTTTGAAATTGTCCGGGGTTTCGTGCATGCGCCACACGGAACAAAATGGTTGATCATGGATAGGAGGGGTCGTTATGGCTTCACGGACCATGTTCGACAAAGTCTGGGACCTTCACGTTGTCGCCGATCTGGGTGGAGATATGGCTTTGCTTCATGCCGACCGGATATTGGTTCACGACCTGAGCGGTGCGCGGGCGCTTGGTGCTCTGTTGGAACAAGGGTTGGAGGTTCGCAACCCGGAGCTGTGTTTTGCGGCGCCTGATCACACGGTGACGACAAACCCGGCCACGGGGGGGATTGGTAATTTTCATGAAACCTGCGTGCGGCCGCTTCAGGATTTGACGGCGCAGGGTAAAATCCGGCATTTCGGCCTGGGGGATAAGGGGTTTGGGATCCTCCATGTGATTGGGCCGGAACAGGGAATCACCCTACCCGGAACAACGGTGGTTTGTGGCGACAGTCATACTTGTACGCATGGTGGTATGGGCGCACTGGCATGGGGGATAGGCGTTAGCGAACTGGTCCATGCCCTGGCGACCCAGACGGTCATGCAACGCAAGCCTAAACGGATGCGGGTTAATTTTGACGGTCTGCTACCGGATTGGCTTTCCGCGAAAGATCTCATCTTGCATGTCATTGGACGGGAGGGGGCTGCCTCCGGCGACGGTTATGCGGTTGAGTATGCGGGCGCGCCCATTCGTAACCTCAGTGTAGAGGCTAGGCTGACGCTTTGTAACTTGTCGATTGAGATGGGTGCGAAGGTCGGTATGATCGCACCCGACGACATAATCTACCAATACCTGTCTGGTCGACCATATGCGCCCGTAGGTGCCGACTGGGACCGCGCTCTTGCAGTGTGGGGGGAGCTGGCCAGCGACAGCGAAGCGGCCTTCGACGCCGAGGTGAATGTTCCCATCGATGACCTGGCGCCGCATATTTCCTGGGGGACCAGTCCCGAACATACTATTGCCGTTACAGATCGTATTCCGGATCCGGCTGATGAGGCGGATTTAGACCGTAGACAGGCGCTGAGCGCGGCGCAGGAGTACATCGGTCTCAATCCAGGTGCGCCCATTGAGGGTACGCCGGTCGATTGGGTTTTCATTGGATCGTGCACGAACAGTCGCCTTAGTGATTTCGCGGAGGCGGCCCGTGTTGTAGAAGGTCGGAAAGTTTCGGAGGGCGTTCGTGCTTGGGCCGTGCCTGGTTCTGAGGCCGTAAAGGCGGAGGTCGAGGCGGCGGGTCTGCACCGAGTGTTGGAGGCCGCTGGAGTCGAGTGGAGATTGCCTGGTTGTTCTCTTTGTGTCGGTGCGAACGGTGAGACGGTGCCTGCAGGGCAGCGATGCGTATCGACGTCGAACCGAAATTTCGTCGGCCGACAAGGCAAGGGCAGCCGGACACATTTGGCCAGTCCAGCGATGGCCGCGGCTGCGGCCGTCACCGGCCAGATTACCGATGTCCGCAAGTTAATGGGCTAGGGGCGATTATGCAGAAGTTCACCTCTTTAAGTGCCGTTGCCGCACCTTTGCCGGAAAAGAATGTCAATACGGACATCATCATCCCCATCAAACGATTAGTTGGAACTGAGCGGGGAACCTTAGGTGAGTTTGCGTTCGAGCCTTGGCGATACGGCGCTGATGGGCGCCCGA
This sequence comes from Rhodospirillaceae bacterium UBA3470, assembly GCA_002378125.1. Lineage (GTDB taxonomy): Bacteria > Pseudomonadota > Alphaproteobacteria > Rhodospirillales > Casp-alpha2 > UBA3470. Next base: position 37,525 of record DFRF01000214.1, read on the forward strand.
ACCCAAATTTTGTGCTTAACCAACCGCGTTATGCTGGTGCTGAGATCCTTATTGCGGGCACAAATTTCGCCTGTGGTAGCTCTCGCGAGGGCGCAGTTTGGGCGCTTAATGAGTTTGGTATCCGTGCCCTGATGGCGCCCAGCTTTGGCGCTATTTTCTTCAATAACTGTTTTCAGTCCGGCGTCCTACCCATTGTACTTGATGATGCGATTATCGACGACTTCATGATCCAAGCAAGGGAAGTGGTGGCTGGATCGGAGTTCAATATCGATCTCGAGCGGCAAATCGTGACGTCGCCGGACGGCACTACAGTCACTTTTGAAACTGAGTCTTTCCGCCGAGAGGCCCTGTTGGCAGGCCTGGATGACTTAGGGATGACTATGAAGCGGATAGGTGATATTGATGCCTTCCAAGCGGCTGACCGGGATGCCCGCCCGTGGATTTACGGTTTGCAACATAAGGTCTAGTTGGCGACCGAGTGATGATTGTTCCGGGTATGAGATAAGCCTAGAAGCAAACTTGTGCCGCAGCTTGTACACTGATTAGGCGGCGGCACTTACCAGGCCTAGAAATTCAGCGACAGCACCTTGGTCGATCCAGCGTGCCACTACGACAAGATCATTCTCCGGGTCAATCCAGATGATGTTGGCGCCTGCCCCGACGGCGGCATAGGAGGAGGCTGTAGCCTTAGGCCATTCGCCGTGGTTCGTATTAAGCCACCAAAGAAAACCGTATTCGGGTCGGATGGGGCAGGGTGTGCGTAGCGCGTCTACCCATCCCGTCGGTAAAAGGGCCTCGCTGTTCCATTGGCCGGCCCGATGGATCAGCAGGCCAAAGCGGGCATGGTCGTAGGAATTAATGCAAATTCCGCCGCCCCAATGGGTGCCGCCGGGAACGGATTGCATCCGTCGGCCGCCAATATTGACGAAAGCGTTGTCGTATCCATGCCACGTCCAGGTGTCGGAAGCGCCGATCGGGTCCATGATGTGCATTTTCAAAATCTTAGGTAGCGGTGTCTTGAACAGTTGAAGCAGGCTTAAAGACAAGAGATTGACCCGCACGTCGTTGTATTCCCAGAAGCTACCCGGAGCATGAAGATCGCGGTGTTGGCCTTTGCGGCTGTTATCGGATCCAGGTCCAACCTGGCGGTTGCGATCGACGAGATCAGGTCTATCGAACAGAGTGCCCTCCCATTCGCTGGTTTGGTGTAAGAGGTGGCGCCAAGTGATGGCGGCATTGTGCTCACCTGCATAGAGATCTCCAGGGACCTTGATGTTGACGGGCTCATCGAGATCCGTGACTAAGCCATTGGCAACTGCCAAGCCCATCAGCACGGAGAGATAACTTTTTGCAATTGAAAAGGTCATGTCGGGTCGGGAGGGGTTCCCCCATTTTGCGGCGATCTTGCCGCCACGCAGAATAAGGCCGTTGGGCCCGCCCCTGGGCTCGATGGGACCTAGTATTTGATTGTACGGCGGTTCCTCAAAATCGGTCAGCGTCGGTATTGCGCCGTCTCGATGAATGTCGCGTGGCCATGACGTTTCGTGGCTCTCGGCGAAGCTCAATGCAGTCTCCAGTTTTGCCGAATTCAGGCCGGCCTCTTCGGGCGTGATCATGGCCCAGTCGGATCCCCGATCCGGAAAATAAGTCATTAATAGCTTCCTTCCTTGTCGTGTTTTGATCGCGTCCGCAGGCGATAATTTTCTTGATGCCAGCCGTTTCGGCGTCGTCTATGTAATGATTTGCGACCTTTTCCGCGGTCTGGGTGGCGAGCGTCGATGGTGATGGCGATCTGTCGGTCTCCGCTAATCGAAATGTAAACAGGCGGCACGTAGCTAGGACCAAGTAGAGCAACTCGGGTCGGGGTCTTGTAGACTGCGCTTTGTGATCCGATCGGGTTCCCTTCAGCGATTGTACAAAAATGCATACCGTATTGCGTCAAACTCTCCATTTGAAAACGGTACTTGTGAAATGACTTAGATTTCCGGACCGTGCGTCACCATGGTAATTTAACCCCGTTTTGTTGGGAGGAATCCAGCATGATCGCCGGAAAACTTGGAGCTTACGCCGTTGAGCTAAACACGCGCCCTCTATCCTATGACGTCTTGCATGCCGCGAAACGCTGTTTCGTGGATGGCATGGCCGCAATGATCTGCGGTGCGGTGCATCCCCCGGCCACGTTGATGACCGAAGCGCTGAGCGAAGAACTTGATCATGGCGGCGCACAGATCGTGCCGTCTGGACGCCGCGGGCCTGTGCGCACGGCGGCACTTATTAACGGGGCGGCGGCTCACGCCATGGAAGTGGACGACATTTTTCGCGACGCCGTTTATCACCCGGGCCCGCCGGTGATTTCGGCAGTCCTGGCAGCTAGCCAAAGCGCCGGCCATGACGGCATGATGTTGCTGCGCGCCATCATTGCCGGCTACGAGGTTTCGAACCGGGTCGGTAAGGCCGTGCAGCCGGCGCATTACGACTATTGGCACACCACAGGCACGATAGGCACCATCGGTGCGGCTGCCGGCTGTGCCGCGGCCATGGGATTGACCGCCGAACAGGCGAAACATGCGTTGGCGAATGCGGTGACGATGGCAGCTGGGTTGCAGCAGGCATTTGCGACTGATTCCATGGGAAAGCCAATTCACGCTGGGCATGCGGCTGAGGCCGGGGCCATGGCTGCTATGGTCGCAAAGCACGGTGTCATCGGAGCCGACGGCATGTTCGAAGGGCCGCGGGGGTTTGGCTCTGCCATGAGCCGCGATGTGGATTGGGACAGTGCTGTGGCTGATCTTGAGAGCGACTACACCATTACCCGCATGACCCAGAAAAACCACACCTGTTGTGGTCACACATTCGCAGCGATTGATTCAATGATTGCCTTGGCGTCTGAGTACCAGCTGAGCGCAGAGAATGTGGCGTCTATTCATATTGGGACATATGCTAAAGCCGTGGAAATCTGCGGAAATCGGAATCCGCAGACCGTGTATGAAGCAAAGTTTTCGCTTCCCTATGCCGCCGCTGCGGGATTGGTTCTGGGGCGCGCGCGGTTCGCCGCCTTTACCGAAGAAAAACTGA
>DFRF01000231.1:0-4863 GCA_002378125.1 Rhodospirillaceae bacterium UBA3470
CTCGTCGCTATCATTGGCGTACATCCGGTGGAAGATATGCATGCGTTTAGCGTCCGCATCGAGCACTTGGGTCGTGATCCGGAGTTTGTCCCCATCCATGACCTCGTTTTCATAGGTGACATGTGCTTCAGCCACAAATACGGAGTTTCCCGTCGCTTCCCGGTGCACCGTATCCAGGCCGATTACATCGAGGAACGTGTCTGTCGCGTGGTCGAACACCAGGACATAATAGGCGACGTTCATATGGCCATTGTAGTCGACCCAGTCAGGGCGAACGGTTTCGCGATGTAAATCCAGAGGGTTAGCTTGGGACATAGTGGTGCTCCGAAGTCCTGGGAGCCTCGAACATAGCAGTTTAACTGCAGTATTCTAAACCCCGTCGCTTCGTTTCGTCGGCGAAGCTTGTCGGCGCAGATCTCGATCAAAACCCTTGAGATGTTTCCGGAAAAACTGAACTCTCTGCGCCTTGACCGCGACGGGCGGTACAGTGAACTGAGCCGTTGCCGCTCCGGATGGGGCGGTGTAAAAGCGGGCGCGCAATCAATTTTGATTGGATATCAACGGTCTCCTATGATGGTTTCCGAGACAACAGTACCCGAATTGTCGGTCGTCGTTCCGGTCAAGGACGAGGCGGAGAACCTCGCTCCCCTGATTGACGAGATTTGCACCAGCCTGAAGGATGCGAATGTAGGGTTCGAAATCGTGTACGTCGATGACGGCAGCACGGATGCGACGCCGGCGTTACTGGCTGATTTGATGACCGCGCGGGCTGAGCTTCGCGCCATCCGCCACCGGGAATGCCAGGGCCAAAGCGCCGCCATCGCCACCGGCGTCGAGGCCGCACGCGCCGATTTGATCGCCACTCTGGACGGTGACGGACAGAACGATCCCGCCGATATCCCCGAACTTCTTGCTCGTTATCGGGAGGTGAGCGCTCCAGGTGACAAGGCGTTAATGATTGCTGGCCACCGCACGATGCGGAAGGACACCTGGCTCCGGCGTTTGTCGTCGCGAATCGCTAATGGCATTCGCGGTGTGATGCTGAAGGATGACACGCTGGACACGGGTTGTGGCTTGAAGATTTTTCCCCGCGAAGCTTTTATGGCGATGCCACGGTTCAACCACATGCACCGGTTTTTGCCGGCGCTTATGCTTCGGGCGGGTGGGCGCATCGAATGTGTGCACGTCAACCATCGTCCGCGGGAGCGCGGCGTCTCGAAATACGGGGTGTGGAACCGGTTGTGGGTGGGCATCATAGATCTCTTCGGCGTAATGTGGTTGGCTCGCCGACCCATTCACGCCGACTCTGATACCCTGGAGCCCAATTCGAGATGAATTGGCGGGTGCTGAGAAGGGGCCTGATTATCTTGGCTTTACTGGCGGCGGTTGGGCTTTTGCTGAAATCGTCACCCCTGGGAGATTTCTTCGAGAAGAATGCCATCGATGAGATGGTCAAGGGCCAGGGCCTCAAGGGGGAGTTCCTCTACGTCGCTGCTGGCGCTCTGTTGACCGCGGTTGGGTTCTCGCGCCAGGCGGTGGCATTCATGGGAGGCTATGCTTTTGGTCTTGCCTACGGGACCGGTTTGTCAGTGTTGGCGGCGGCCATTGGGTGCGCCATGACGTTCTGCTTCGCCCGGTTTTTCGCGCGCGAGATCATCGCCAGCAAGTTTTCCGACCGCATCCGCCGCGTTGATGCGTTCCTCAGCGAAAACCCCTTCATCATGACCCTGTTGATCCGGTTCCTGCCGATGGGGAGCAACTTTCTGACCAATTTGGCCGCCGGCGTGAGTGGTGTGCCCGGGGCCGTCTTCGTGGCCGCGTCAGCCGTCGGTTATGTCCCGCAGATGGTGATCTTCGCCCTAGTCGGCTCTGGGGTCCACCTTGACACGGGTTACGGCATCGGTCTCAGTGTCATCCTATTCATCGCTTCGGGGTTGCTGGGCGTGCATCTCTACAGGAAATACCGGCACGGCAAGCGCCTGGGCGTCGGGATTGATCCGGAACCGGGCAACGGCGCTGCCGAGGCCTCCGTGGAACCGCGTTAGACCCTATCGCGTATCGGGAGACCCATTCGCTTAATGGCTGAGACCCTTCGCCCCGTTTATATCCATGTGCTCTTGTGGGGTCTGGTTGTCGCCGTCGCTCTGATCGTGCGCCCACCCCTGCCCGTGGACGAGACCCGTTATCTAGCCGTTGCCTGGGACATGTGGTTGGAGAACCACTACCTGGTGCCCCATTTGAATGGGGAGCCCTATAGCCACAAACCGCCGCTTTTGTTTTGGCTGATGACGGCGGGTTGGCAATTGTTTGGGGTCAACGAATGGTGGCCGCGCCTTGTGGCGCCCCTGTTTGGGCTGGGCACGATGATCCTGACGGGACGACTGGCCGCTGTCCTGTGGCCGGGCAGAGCGGACGTGGTGGGGACGGCACCGCTTTTAATGTTTGGTGCTCTATTTTGGACCGTTTTCACGACGCTCACCATGTTCGACATGATGCTCGCGTTCTTTGCCGTAGCGTCACTGATCGCCCTAGTTACTGCCGCACGCACCGGCCGGATGAGGGCGTTCGTACTGGCCGGCGTGATGATCGGTATTGGGGTGCTGGCGAAGGGCCCGGCGATTTTATTGCATTACCTGCCGGTAGCCCTAACGGCGCCGTTGTGGATTCCCCATCTATTGGATCGGGATACGTCGGTGACCTGGACCTGGCCCAAGTGGTACGGCGGCGTTATCGTGTCCGTGACCTGTGCCGCGGCCGTGGGACTGACTTGGGCGGTGCCTGCCGGGATCGCCGGCGGCGAGGTGTATCGGGACGCGATCTTCTGGGGGCAGTCGGCGGGACGGATAGTGAACTCGTTCGCGCATGCGCGGCCTTACTGGTGGTATGCGGCGATATTACCCGCTTTGGTGCTGCCGTGGTTAATATGGCCACCCTTGTGGCGGCGGGCCCGGACACTTTGGGCCAATGATATGGATGGAGGGCAGCGCCTTTGCCTCATTTGGTTTGGCGCTGCGTTTTTTGTGTTCTCATCGGTCAGCGGCAAACAGCTGCATTATCTGCTCCCCGAGTTTCCGGCCCTGGCTCTGCTGGCCGGTTTCGCTCTTGGCAGTGGTGTGGATCAGGGCCGTCGGTTCGACAGTTGGCTGCCGGGCGGGTTTTTCGTTCTTGGAGGATTGGCTTTGGTGGGTGTCCTCCACATCCCGCTCAGCGGACGTGCCGCGGAAACGGTGGCTGAAGCCCATACGCTCTGGGGATTGGTTGTGGTCGCGGCGGGCGCCTACGTCATCTGGGGCCGCGCCGGGGTGGGAGGAATCAGTCTGGCTAGCGCCCTGACCGTGACCGTTATCCACCTGGCCGCGCAACCGGTTCTCGACAAGCGTTACAACTTGACCCCGGTCGCCCTGGAAATCCAGGCGCATCAAGCAGCCGGTAGGCCGGTCGCTAACTTCAGTAAGTATCACGGTCAATACCATTATCTAGGCCGCTTACGCGATCCCATGACGGTTATTGGGCAGTTAAATGATGATGAAGAACGGTTCCTGGCGGCGCATCCCAACGGGGTCGTTGTGTCTTATCACCGGGTCCTGCCAACCCAGGCAAAACCCCTGTCCACGCATACCTATCGGCGAATGATCGTGGCATTTTGGCCGGCTCAGTCGTTAATTGATCACCCCGGCATTGCCGAACGGCGATAAAATTTAAATAAATTTAGCCCCCGCGCTTGACACGCGAGCGCGATCACACTACATCCCTGGCACTCTACTAAGGGGAGTGCTAACAACCCCTAAAAATGAACTGAACTGTATTTACGTTTTTAAGGAGGAGAGACGATGAAATTTCGTCCGCTGCACGACCGCGTTCTCGTTGAGCGCGTGGAGCAGGAAGAAAAAACCGCGGGTGGCATTATTTTGCCTGACACCGCACAGGAAAAGCCCATGGAAGGCAAAGTTGTCTCCGCAGGTTCAGGCGCCAAGGACGATTCCGGCAACGTGACGCCGTTGGACGTTAAGAAGGGTGACCGTATCCTGTTTGGTAAATGGTCGGGTACGGAGGTCAAGGTCAACGGTAAGGACCTGTTGATCATGAAAGAATCCGACATTCTCGGAATCATCGAGTAATCGAGTAACGGAGTTTAAGAACAATGGCTGCCAAGGAAGTCAAATTTTCGACGGATGCCCGTTCGCGCATGCTGACGGGCGTCGATACGCTTGCCGATGCTGTGAAAGTCACGCTCGGCCCCAAAGGCCGCAACGTAGTACTGGACAAAGCGTTCGGCGCGCCGCGCATTACAAAGGACGGTGTCACCGTCGCCAAGGAAATCGAGCTTACCGACAAGTTCGAGAATATGGGTGCTCAGATGGTGAAGGAGGTCGCTTCTCGGACCGCCGACGAAGCCGGCGACGGCACCACAACCGCCACCGTACTGGCCCAGTCCATCGTCCGTGAGGGTGCTAAGGCTGTCGCCGCCGGCATGAACCCGATGGATTTGAAGCGTGGCATTGATATCGCCGTTTCCGATGTGGTTTCCTCCATCGAAAAGACTTCGAAGAGGGTCAACACGTCCGGTGAGATTGCCCAAGTTGGCACCATCTCAGCCAACGGCGACGTCGAGGTTGGCGACATGATCGCTAAAGCCATGGAGCGCGTTGGCAACGAAGGTGTGATCACGGTTGAGGAAGCTAAGGGCCTGGACACGGAACTCGACGTCGTTGAGGGCATGCAGTTCGATCGAGGTTACACTTCGCCGTACTTCATCACTAACGCGGACAAGATGACCTGCGATTTGGAAAACCCTTACGTGCTCATTCACGAAAAGAAGCTTTCTGGCCTTCAGCCGATGTTGCCGATCCTTGAGCAGATCGT
>DFRF01000231.1:5237-13128 GCA_002378125.1 Rhodospirillaceae bacterium UBA3470
CTGGCCACCCTCGTGGTGAACAAGCTGCGTGGCGGAATGAAAGTCGCCGCTGTCAAAGCACCGGGCTTCGGTGATCGGCGTAAGGCTATGCTGGAAGATATCGCCATCCTGACTAACGGCCAGGTTATTTCCGAAGATCTCGGCATTAAGCTCGAGAATGTGGCTATGGATATGCTCGGTACTGCCAAGCGCATCAATATCACGAAGGAAGAAACCACTATCGTTGAGGGTGCTGGCAAGAAGAAGGACATCCAAGGTCGCTGCGGTCAGATCCGTGCGCAGATCGAGGAAACGACCTCCGACTACGACCGCGAGAAGTTGCAAGAGCGTCTGGCGAAGCTTGCCGGCGGTGTTGCTGTGATCCGCGTTGGCGGTGCCACGGAAGTGGAAGTGAAAGAGCGCAAAGACCGCGTTGACGACGCCTTGCACGCAACTCGCGCAGCGGTTGAAGAAGGGGTGGTTGCCGGTGGTGGTGCGGCCCTTCTATACGGTGCCAAAGCGTTGGCCAGGACTGAAGTCGGTAATGATGACCAGAAAGTCGGTATCGACATCGTTCGTCGTGCCCTGCAGACGCCGCTACGTCAGATTGTTGAAAACGCGGGCCACGACGGCGCCGTTGTAGCCGGCAAAATGGACGAGCAGAAAGACAAAGGCTACGGTTTTGACGCTCAGAACGGTAAATACACGGACATGTTCAAGGCTGGTATCATTGATCCAGCGAAAGTTGTCCGTACCGCTCTCCAAGACGCCGCCTCTGTGGCTGGCCTCTTGATTACGACTGAAGCCATGGTCGCTGAGAAACCGGAGAAGAAAGAGCCCATGCCGGCGGCGCCGGACATGGGTGGCATGGGTGGCATGGGCTTCTAAACCATACCGCACCAACCACAAGGATCAGGGGCCGCGTGCAAACGCGGCCCCTTTCTAGTATTCGGGCTTGTCTATATTTCAGCGCTGTGAAAGATTCATTGGCGTTTTGGTTGGGGGACCAAAGGACATGACTGCTCAGAAACTGCGAATGCTGTTCCTGAATTTCGGTCATTTCGCAGATCATTTATTCATGCTGATCTTCGCTAAGGCGGCGCTCAGCGCCGGGCTGGCCTTTGGTTTGGCGGCGGACGGGGCCTATGCAGAAATGATCCCCTATGGCGTACCATCGCTAATCTTGTTTGGCGCCTGCGCGCCGCTGGCTGCGCACATGGCTGACCAGTGGTCCCGAAACGACATGATCGTCGTTTTTTTTATCGGCATCGGCCTGGCGGCAGTAGCCACCAGTTTCGCGACCTCGCCGTTGGAGATTGCAGTGGGTCTAGCGGTCTTGGGCGTATTCGCCGCGATCTACCACCCCGTTGGCATCACCATGGTCATTGAGGGCGGCGGTCGGGTTGGTTGGCGGCTCGGAATTAATGGCGTCTGGGGGAACATGGGCGTAGCTGCCGCGCCCCTGATCACAGGGTTCATCCTGGCCGCGTACGATTGGCGTCTCGCATTCGTTATTCCAGGCGTCGTTTCCGTTGCCATAGGCATTGCCTACTGGGTCTTCGTTCGCTCGGGCCGGGCCGTCGCGCCGGAGGCGACAGCACGCGAGAAAGCCCACGTGGGCTTCGCACCGGGCTGGCAGCGGGCCATGTTGTCTGTGGCGCTGGTGACCATTGCCGGGGGTTTCGTCTTCGGGGCCATGACCTTCATCATCCCGCGCATGTTCGAGGTGCGTTTGCCGGGCGTCTCTACGGACATTGCCATCACGGGACTTTTGGCCGGCATCGTTTACGCGGTTGCCGCCTTTGCGCAAATGATCGTCGGTCGCGCCATCGACAAACGCCGAGTAAAACCGATCCTCCTTACCGTGGCGCTTGGTCAGCCGATCTTCATCGGTTTTATGGCCATCCAGATCGATTACGCGTTGTTCGCCGTCTCGCTTCTGGCCATGGCATTCGTCTTTGGCCAGATTCCTATCTCCGACGCTGTTTTGTCGCGTTATGTGCCGGACCAGTGGCGGGCCAAGGTGTTATCGGTGAAATTTCTTCTCAACCTGGTGGTCGGGGGGTTGGCGCTGATGGCCGCGCGCACCATTCTGGCGTCTGGTGGCGGGTTCGAGATGGTGATGACGATGCTGGCCATCGCCGCCTGTTTCATCGTTCTTGCAGGATTGGTTTTGCCGGCGCGCTCCGGCGCCGAGTTGGATACCACCAGCGATCCCCAGCCGGCGGAATAGACACTCGAGAGATATTCATCATTGATTAAGATACTTCCGGCGGGCGTCAGATCACAAAATGATCCTCGGGGCTAACCTGCATTTTAAGGTTCGGATCTTTTCATTCGTCGAAAGAGCCAGTCCACTAGCTTCATGGCCACAATGCTCTGAGCAACAGAGTAAATCCTTGAGAATACCCCGGATATATCCAGGTTCGAATTTAGCACTGGGCGCTGGGATTAGACCGAATATGGTTCAAATGACCAAGGTGTTGGCTGATGAGATTGCCCTACTATAAGGCACAAGTTAAAGCCGTTCACGCCTTCGTCCGATTATCATTTAAGCGTTGTAATTGAACCTGCGGACGGTACGTTTTGGACTCTTTCTACACTACGGAGCTAGGTTGGTGCTTATGATGACCTACGCGCAATATTTTATCCAAGATTCCAGCCAAGTTCTTGCTTTTGTGAGTGTCATTTTTGTTTGGATCGCCTTTACCGCTCTAGGTGCTGCGTGTGGTGGGGCTGAGCGGATCCGTGCATTTGATCCATTGGTAGGTTGGGCCTGGCTGGGAGTGGCATTTACTGCAGCAGGCGTTCTCTTCTCCATTCCTTTTTCTCTGATGAGCGTGTTGGCGGGTGTTTTGGCATCAGGCGCGGGCGTTTGGGTTTGGCGTCGCGACGGAGGAATTTTGCCGTCCGGGTTTATGCGTCTTTTGATACTTATTATTCCACTACTTGCGCTCATCACAGCAATGCGTGCCTCTCAATGGGATGAGTTTTCGCATTGGACCCTCATTCCTCGATATATGCTGGAAACTGACGCATTCCCCTCTGGGGGAAATCCTTATCCAAATGCTGGATTAGCTGCTTACCCATTTGGTTGGAACTTTGTTACCTACCTAGCTAGCCGAGTTGCGGGCATATTTCTTGAAAATGCAGGCGCTCTGACAAATGTCTTTCTGCTGTTGATGTTTGGATTGGTAGTCCTGCGGTTGATCGCACAGGCAATAGAGAAGCCAGAACTTGTCCAAAAGTCGAATTGGTATTTCGTATCTCTCGGTGGCGCCGCCATGCTCTTGGCAAACCCAACCTTCTCGCAAAAAATTGTTCTGACGTCTTATGCTGAGACATCGACCGCGGTTGTGACTGGAGCTGGAGTAATCTTGGGATGGTTGATTTGCTGCGCTCTTGCAGATGAAAGAGAGTTAGAAGCAAGGCATTATGCCTGGCAAATGGGGGCTATCTTGGCCCTGCTCATTAATCTTAAGCAAGCGACCATGGTCTTGGTTGTGTTGGTGTTATTGGCAACTTTGTTCATGGTGATCAGGGACAGCCAAATTTCCACAAAAGCGTTTTTCAGATTACTGCCAAGGGTCATTTTGCCAGCCGTCTTTGTTTACCTCGTATGGCGTTATCATGTGTCCAATGAACTTGCAGCGCGGGAATTGTCGCTTCGCTCTTTCAATGATTGGCATTTTGACCTTATCCCGGAAATCCTAATGAAAATGTTGGTGGTTTTGTCGAAGAAGGGCTACTACCTCGCGCTCGTCATCATTGCCGTTGGTTTTGGGATAAGGGGATTTATTCGATCGGCCACACCTTTTGATCGCTTTGCAGCCATCGTGGCCATGGTGGTTCTTGGTTATAATGCGTTCCTCTTACTCACTTATATAGCAGTTTTTGAAAAGGATGACGGTCTGCGCGTGGCTTCCTTCTGGCGCTACAATATGCATTTGGGTCCCATGATTGTCGCCTTTTCAGTGTATGGTGCTGCCCTCTTGTGGCATCGTCGTCTATCTGAGAAATGGGAATGGCGGCGGGTCAAATGGTTGCCTTTGGTCGTTCTCTTGGTCGCGCCATTTATATTTGCGAAGAAAATACGATTTGATTTGGCTCCCATGATCATTCATTTCCGAATGGTGGGTGCGGCTTTACCCGAGTTGCTGAAGCCAGATGACAGGTATTTTGTCAGTGATCCCTCGGGCTCTGGTGAGTCAGGTGTTATTATGCGTTATGAATTGGATCAGGCCGCAAACTTCGTGGGGATTATAAGTGCGTTTAACCCTAAGAAGTTGGAGGCTTTTCAAGCCGCTTTGGAAAGGCCAGATTTAAATACTATCTTGGTGTTCTCGATGATCAGTGAGTTTTCGGAAGCACTTGGTCTGAATTTGGTTCCAGATCAGAGCTATCTTCTGCGACGGGAGGCGCAGGGGCCTTGGCGTGTGGTCGAAGCATGGCCGCAGCCGGCCGTCAAATAGCTTCGGGATAGATGACCACAATGAGCGCAGGTTGTCCACATTCCCATGGCCCTGGGTCAGCCGGTCTTCATCATTTTTCCGTGATTGGTCTTACCGGCGCGCTCTGGCGCCGAGCTGGACGCCATCAGCGATCCCCAGCCGGTCGAGTAGACGCGCGCATCAGGCTGGTTCCCGCGAATATCAGGCCGCCGCGCAGACCGAGCCGCCACCAGACCGTGCCGTTCAAAGTGACAGCGGACACGGCGAAGGCCGCCGCCGTGGCCATGGCTGCGCCTTGGATACCGTAGATGGGTATCAGTGTTACGTTGAGCGTCGCGTTGACCGTGATGTTTAGGCTCATCAGCGCACTTTGCCATCCGGGCTGGCCGGCCTGCATCAGCATGAAATCCAACGGCACGAAGGCCGCGTAAAGGGCTAGACCTCCGATGAGGATGGACAGCACGGGATAGGCGCGTTGGACAAGGTCATCTGGAAAGAACGGGCCGAGAGAGGGGAAAATCAGATATGCCAAACTGGCGACGATGACGAAAATACCGAGACTCATGATCATTATGCGGCGCCCGAACCGCGCTAGCTCGCGCCGGTCACCGGCGCTGATTAAGCGTACCAGCACGGGGTTGACCACCGTCCGGACCACGGTCGGCACCTGATAGAGACCTTCGATGAACATGGCGGCGAAGGAATAAACGCCGACGGCTTCGTCACCGACGAAGATGGCCAGCATGAGGACATCCACCCGCACATAAGATTCGGCCAAAAATCCGTTCGGCAAGGCCTTGGCCCCAAAGTTCAGGTGCCGCCGCCGCCATTCACGCGCCCTCGTCACGTTACCGCCGCGCTCCCACGGACGCACCAGTATCAGCAGCGGGCTAAAGATTACCATTTCAGCGACGGTGAAGCTCGCACCCAACAGATAGCCAGGCCAACCTTTTTCTTCGGCGACCAGGACGAATCCGAGAATCGTGAGCATCCGCACACCTTGCATGACGGCGAAGGCCCGCATGCGGCGGTCGCCGTTGAGGATGCCCATCTGCACCTTGTTGAGCGCGAAGAACAAGAGGCCTGGGGCAGCCCAGGCAATGCCATGGCCCACCGCAGCACTGTCGGCAATACGTCCGATAAACGGCGAGGCCAGATAGATGGTCAGCGCCACCCCGACGCCAATCAACAGGGCAACCAGGTTGGCCGATCGTGCGATCAATTGACGCTCGTCCCCTTGGCCATGGTGCTCGGCGGTGTGCTTCTGCACGGAATCATGCAGGCCGAACACTGCCAATTGTGCGGCGACGACATAGACCGCGTAAATCTGGTTAAAGACGCCCAATGTCTCCACGCCAAACTGGATGGCGATGAAGAAATTGAGAATTACCCCAGTGCTCGCCATCAGTGCGAAGGCGCCGTAGTTCCAAGCTGTATCCCCCAGAAGGTTCCTGTCCAGCCGGGAGGAGACGTCCGCCATGATCACCCTCAGTATAGCTTCTTGGCGGTGTTGATGCGGGTCAGAATCTCTTCCAGATTGATCCCCACCTGCTGTGCGAACTCGTATAGGATATCCATGTCCGGTTCGTTGTCCTTGGCCACCAGCCGAAGCGCCGTGTCACGGCCTATTATACCCTTCCTGATCTGCTGACTGCGGAAGGTGTCGAATTCTGAGAACCCGGCCATAGCAAAGTAAATGTAGTTAATGAAGGTGGTGTAACCGTCGCCAATGCGCCAGGAGTTTTCCGTGTGCGGCGCCGTTTCCCATCCGTACTGGCCGATCAAGGTCTCGTTGATGGTTGCTTCGTCCCAGGGCAGGTAATGGAATAGGTAGATGAAGTCATCTTTGGAAATGAAGGATGAGCGAAACGACTGCACCGTGTCGACCAGTGATTCGTTGAAGTAACGCGGGTTCGACAGATACTGGCTCAAGTAAAAGAGCGCGAGCTGAAACTTGTTGCGCACAGTGAACGCGAATAGGCGCTGGCCGTGCATGTTCTCGCGCACACCGGCAAAGCCGCCCTTGAAGTCTGTCCGTTCCAGTTCGTTGCCGGCGCAGAAGATGACTAGCGGCAGTCCAAGTTCCTCGCGCAATTGCCGGCCGATGTCATAGAAGAATTTATCACCGGCCATGAAGAGGGGCACCATGCCCAAGTGCGGACGTTTGGACCAAGCCTCGATATTCTTTCGCATGTAGCGGCGTTTCGCAGGGATATCCTCGGCCCGGAGGATGTGCTCGATCCCCAGTTGGCCGAGCATACGCGCCTGATTGCGCCGGGCGACCCCCGTCACCATGCCCCAATCGTAAGAATACGCGATAGGGTTCATGTTGAATTTTTTCTTGATCAGGTGCAGGCCGTAGGAGCTGTCCCGTCCGCCGGAAAACGCGACAATGCAATCGGCGCTACCGTCGGTGCTCCGGTGCTGGTCGAAAATTTCTTCTAGGGCGGAGTGGCCATGAAGCTTCAGGGGCTCGTAACCGCGGCAGTACTGGCACACGCCTTCCGCGTCGAACTCGATGAATGGATACGTTACTGGCAGAATGCATCGGGTGCAGCGCTGGATGGTGTCGACGCGGCTTGACATGTCGATTACCTTGAGCGGCGCATTGGAGGTGGGGACGATTGACAACGTGTCGTTTTCCGAGAGATCGAACTCCATAGGCACCGGTTGCCCAAAGTTCACGATACAACCACGCCCGGCGGCCAGTTGCTGGGTTTGACTGCGCGCGAGCCCAATTTGATTGCCGTGAAGGTCGAGGAAGCCGTTCAGGATGAAAGCTTCGGATGCGAACGCGAACAATTCACAGCCATCGTGAGCTGTATGAAGGGAACCCACGTTGGTCGCCAAACCCAGAACAGGAGTTTCCAAACGCATGAATGCTATGGATGCCGTGCCTTGCAGCTCTGCGAAGGTATCCGTCATGCCTGCCGTCAGTCTGCCGCGCGCCGCAGTATGTTGGTCGATGAGCTGGAATAGGATTTCTGAATCGGTCTCATGATCCCGGCTTAGGTGTGGGTGGGTGTCCCACAAACCCTCGGCATTGGTGATAATCCCGTTATGGATGCCGACGGTATGAGCAGTCAGGATGGGATGATTGTTGCCGGGGATGATCTCGGCACCATTAGTGACCATACGGCAATGACCTATAATGGCGAGCGATTTGTCCAGTTTGCCATCGGTGGTGGTGATGTCGGCAAGGGCTTGGTCAAGGAAGTTCCGGTAGGCGTCGGAGGCCAACATGACGCTTGGGGCGAGGCCGCGTTTGAAAATCCGGATTTCGTTGTTGACGGTAACCGCCAGCCCGCTAGCTTCTTGACCGCGTGGTTCCGACAGCCTGAACAGATCCTTCAGGACGGGCCGGATGCGACCGGGGTCAAATGCCGTGCCGGGCGCTGCAACGAAACCGAAAATGCCGCACATGGCAATGGTGGTAGCTGACCGATTCGCCATCGACAAGG
>DFRF01000231.1:13376-40521 GCA_002378125.1 Rhodospirillaceae bacterium UBA3470
AAATGCCGTGCCGGGCGCTGCAACGAAACCGAAAATGCCGCACATGGCAATGGTGGTAGCTGACCGATTCGCCATCGACAAGGCAAAAGTTTGATCCTCGCGCCAGCCGGGAGACATACCATAATAACGATTGCATTTGCTTGCCGAGTGGCTAAGTTTTGGCCCCCTCCCAACGGCTTACGGTTAATGCGTTACCCCCATGTCCACGTATATGCAGTATTTTTTCGACCACAGTGGACAGTTTCTGTCAGTGATCGCCGTGGCGGTCCTTTGGTTGGGCCTTGCGGCGCTAGGAGGCGCTATCAGCGGCGTGGGGCGTATGAGGGCCCTTGATCCGTTGGTCGGATGGGCGTGGGTCGGGTTTGTGTTCACGGCTGCGGGAGTTTTTTTGGCCATTCCGTTCACCTATTTGGCGGTGGTAACGGCCGTAATCGCTGCCGGTGCCGGCTTTTGGGTATGGCGCCGGGACGGTGGGGTAGTGCCGGGCGTGTTCTTGCGCATGCTGGTGCTGACGATACCGTTATTGATATTGGTCTCAGCCATGCGGGCATCGCAATGGGATGAGTTTTCTGACTGGATGATCATTCCCCGCTACATGCTGGAGACTGACGCGTTCCCGTCCAAGGACAACTCTTATCCAAACGCTGTCTACACGGGGTATCCCTACAGTTGGCACTTCGTTACCTACTTGGCGAGTCGGATCGCCGGTGGCCTTCTGGAAAATGCCGGCGCCTTGGTGAACGTGTTTTTGCTGTTGATGTTCGGCCTTGTGGTGATTCAGCTTATCTCGCGGGGCGCGGAGCGACCTGAATTGATGGAACGTTCGGGTTGGTTCGCCGCATCCCTGGGAGCGGCGGCCATGTTGCTGACCAATCCCACCTTCTCCCAGAAAATCGTCCTAACCTCCTACGCGGAAACGGCATCGGCAGTGGCGACGGGCGCGGGCGTAGTTCTGGGATGGCTTATCTGCGAGGCGCTGGTCGATAATGAGCGTCGGACAGCGCGCCGCTACGCATGGCAGATGGGCGCGGTACTGGCGCTTCTGGTTAACCTTAAGCAAGCCACTATGGTGCTAGTTGTGCTGGTCGTCCTTGCGACCGTGTTCATGGCGATCCGCGACCGTCGGGTGCCTGCCATCGCGTTCGTGAAGTTGCTGCCGCAGATTGCCGTGCCAGCGGTCAGTCTCTATCTGGTCTGGCGCTTCCACGTGTCGAGCGAGTTGGTCGACAGGGAAATCGCCATCCGGCCCTTCGACGACTGGTATATCGATCTTATCCCGCACATCCTCATGGAGATGAGTATCGTCTTGGCAAAGAAGGGGTATTACTTCGCTCTGTTGATTATTGCCGTTGGTTTTGGGCTCCGTGGGTTCTTTCGTGCCGCCGGCCCCGTGGATCGGTTCGCGGCGATTTGCACCATGGTAATTTTGGGATATAACACGTTCTTGCTGTTCGCTTATGTGGCGGCCTTCGGCAAGTTTGATGCCATGCGGGTGGCTTCCTATTGGCGTTACAATATGCATCTGGGCCCGACAGTGATCGCCTTCGTGGCCTACGGAGCGGCTAATGTGTGGCATCGGCATTTGGCGGCACGTTGGTGTTGGCGCCGGGTACGGTGGCTGCCGATCGTTCTTCTTTTACTTGCGCCGTTCGTTTTTGCCAAGAAAATCCGGTTTGACACTGTACCCATGACTGTGCATTACCGAACCGTGGGGGCGGAGCTTGCGGCGCTGCTCACGCCCGAGGATCTTTACTTTGTCTCGGATCCCACTGGATCTGGCGAATCCGCCGTCATCCTGCGTTACGAGTTGGACCGGGGGGCTAAATTTGGCGGCGTTGTCAGCGCCTTTAATCCTCATAGGCTAAAAAGGTTGAAAAGCTTCCTTCCAAAACCCGAATTGAATACCATGGTCGTCTTTTCGGTGGACAAGGGTTTTGATGAACTCTTGGGTCGGGACTTCTCGCCTGGGCAGACCTATCTCTTGCGCCGCGACGGCCAGGGGCCATGGCGCGAGGTCAAGTCTTGGCTGCAGCCGGCCGTCAAATAGCACTGGGGTCGATGGCCGCGATGAGTGCCGCGTGATCCAAATCTCCATGGCCGGCGGCAATCATGCGGTCATAAAGTTTCCGGTTGAGCGTCGTCGCCGGCATTTCCATGCCCAGGCGCGCCGCCAGGGTCTCGGCCTGATCCATATCCTTGCGTTGGATCGTACTTTTGGCACCAGGTGCGAAAGTCTTGTCCACCATGCGTTTGCCGTGCACTTCAAGAATTCGGGAATCCGCGAAGCCGCCGCCCAGCGCCTCGCGGACCTTTGCCGGATCGATACCGGCCTTGCGGGCTAATGACAGGCCCTCGGCAACGGCGCCAATAGTCAATCCAACGATGACCTGATTAGCCGCCTTGGCGACCTGCCCGGCTCCAATGCCGCCCACGTGCGTGGTTTTTGCGCCCATCACGTCGAACAGGGGCGCAGCGCGGTCCATGGCGTCATCGTCGCCGCCGGCCATGATTGTCAAGGTGCCGGCCTCCGCACCCATGGTGCCGCCAGATACTGGCGCGTCCAGGTAGGCGCCACCTGCGTCGTGGACCTTCGCAGCCAGTGCCTGGGTGGTGGTCATCAACGTCGTTCCCATGTCAATTACCAGGGTGTTTGCCGTGAGCCCAGTGAGGATGCCGCTCGGACCAGTAAGGACGAGCTCGACCGCGGTCGTATCAGTGAGCATTAGGATTACAATCTCGGCCTGAGCCGCGACGTCAGCTGGTGACGCCGCGCCCGTCATGCCCTCGGCTACCAATTCCTCGACCGGGCCGGCTGATCGGCTGTGGATGATCATTGTCGCGCCAGCGGCTTGCAGATTGCGGGCCATGGGTTTCCCCATAAAACCCAGACCGATGAACCCAATAGTTCGGTTGGTGAGCTCGGAGGTTTTGTCTGACATGTTTGTTCCTTCCATGACCGGTGGGTACAGCTGAGGATTTTGGATAAGTGATTAGCCGGCGTCTAGGGGGCAATCGAGGTATTAGGTGGAGGAGAAGGCAGAGATTATTCGCATGTGAGCCATTTTCAAAGTCGTTCGGCTGGTGTATCCGATGATTCTGTGCCGCTACGTTTGCGGAGAGTTCTAGGTGACGGACGGGTCAGCTCCGAAGCCCTCAACCGGTTGGCTAGGTAGTGGCGCTATCGGTGATCCTGGTGGGTTTGCCCTTGATGCGAACAGTTTCGTACTGGCGCAGCACTGCGGCGTGAATGAACAGCGTACATCGGCTATTATTCTCATATCGACGGTAGTGGCCGTCGTTACCGTTTCCATTCTATTTTCGATGCCGACCTTGGACCTGCAATGAATTCACCTGAAGACGCCAGCCCTGTTTCGCCCTTTAGTGTGTGGATCCGCCGCATTTCTATGTTCTTGATGAGTATCGGCGCCACCGGGTTCGTCGCCGCCGTGGCCTGGTGGTTCATGTTCTTCGAACAGATGCTGGGCATCGACGTGAAGGCTGCCAGCGAATGCTTCTATCGCACAACCATGGAATGCCAAGCTGGAAATTTCGTCGGATCGTTTATGGAGAAGTCACCCTACGAACCCATGTTCATGTGGATCGTGGTGGCGGTGGCGATCATCGGGTTCCTGGTCTATATTTTCACGTCGGAATCTTAGGCAGCCTTTGGTGCCGCTTAAACGGCTGTCAGTTCATCACCCAGGTTATCTGCCAGCGCGCCCACGTGGGAAATGTTGGCCGTCGCCTCGGCCTTATCGTTGAGGCCGAAGATGAATTCAAATGCGATGACCTAGATATTATTCGCCACTAGGAAGGCTTCGAAGCGGGAGATTAGCCGGCTGTCGATGCCGGGAAAAAACTGGAACTGGGCGCGTGCTTCGCCGTGCCGACGGGCAGGGGGCGTCATCAATGCGGCAGACGTCGGCTTGGTAAAATTCGAAGCCCTGTTAGGTGTCGACCTGCACCGTAAGCCATGATGAGGCTCAGAATTCCGGCTTGGGTAGAAAAGATTGGATGTCACGTAGGGCTTCCGCAAGGCCTACCCGCTGCACGTCAACGTCAGGCGGGAAGGCGCTGAGTAGGCGACTCGGCAGGCCTCGATCGAGCATGACGAATACACCCCGATCACCGTGGCGGCGGAGCAGCCGGCCATAGGCCTGCTTGAGCTTAAGGCGGGTCAGCATGTCATCGTAAGCGCGCCCACCAAAATTGGTTTTTCGGGCCCGGTGCAGGATTGTTGGGCGCGGCCAAGGTACGCGATCAAAGGCGATCAGACGCAGGGAGCGGCCGGGAACGTCAACTCCGTCGCGCACGGCGTCCGTACCCAGCAGGCAGGTATCCTCCTCCGCTCGAAAGATATCGATGAGCGTGCCAGTATCCAGGGGTTCCACATGCTGGGCCAACAGGGGCAGGTTTGCGGCCTCCAATGGTGGCGCGATCCGCTCGTAAACGGCGCGCAATCGGTGGATGGCCGTGAAAAGGCCTAAACCGCCGCCGCCCGCGGCCAAGAACAGCTCTCGATAAGCCGTGGATACCTCGTCCGCGTTGTTGCGGTTGATGTCATCGATCACATAAATCCGAGTCTCACCCGCGTAGTCGAAGGGCGAGGGATGCGTCGCTTGATGGGGCTCTGCCGCGATATAGCCAGCACCAACACGGGCATCCGCCTCGGCCCAACCGTCCTCCCCCTCATCGCCTACGTGATCGCGCAGGCTGGCGGACGTGATCAAAATCCCGTGGGCTGGTTCGAAGACGGTTTCGGCCAGCGGTTGCGTGGGGTCCAGCCAATGCCGGTAAAACCCCACATCTACGTCGCGCCCACCAGTCCTTGAAACTCCAAACCAGTCGACGAAGAGCGCTGGGGTGTCGCCGGACAGGGCTGTTAGCATAGAGCGCCAGGCCGCCACGGGCTGCAGGCCCCGGCGGGTCAGTGACCGCCATAGCCCATGGATGCGTGCCCGGGCTGCCGACTCTAGGTCCTCCGCTTCGCAATCCAATCGCACCAGTAGGTTCTTGCTCAGCTCGAGCAACGGATCTTCCAGGCGCAGCAATGCCGCATCCAGGCATGCCGCAGCGTCCAGTAGGCCGTCGACGGGCGGTTGGGCGTCCGTTTCCATGTCGTATAGACCGTCCGGATTGGCGTCACGGGCGTAGACCTGTTGGTGGACAAGTGCCAGGAATGCCTCCGCCGGGCCCACGGGTTTACCGCCTCCTAGCCTCTGGCCCCATCCGGCGCTGGGTAGCGCCCGCGCCGCGCTGAGAACTTCATCGACGCATTCTTCCGCCTTGTCGTCCCCAGAGATAAGATCACCGATCCGGTCCCGGAGGCCACGACCTCGGCCACCGCTATGTGCTTGCTCTGGGCCGACCAACCATCGCCTGAGGTCCGCTGTCTCCCGTCCCGACAGGTGCGCGGAAAAGGCGCTGTCGGCGGCATCGAACAGATGATGACCTTCGTCGAAGACATATCGTTGCGGCAGCACGCCCTCCTCGCCGCCACCCATGGCCGCTTGGACCATCACCAAGGCATGATTGGCGACCACTATGTCGGCCGTCCGGGCCCGTCGGACGGTCCGTTCGATGAAGCATTTGCGATAGTGATCGCACGCTGAGTAGATGCATTCGCCGCGAGTATCCGTCATCTCCACGGTCAAGCGTGATCCCAATAGGTCCACTAGCCAGGCTGGAAAGTCGCCTCCGATCATGTCACCGTCGCGGGTCGCCGACGCCCAGCGGGTGATTAGCCCTAGGCCAACGGCATCCGGCGCGCCGCGGTCCGACAGGCGGGCAACGGCGTCAGCAAGGTTCAAAAGGCAGAGATAGTTCTCCCGTCCCTTGCGAATCACAACCCGAGCGTCCTTCTCTACAGTGGTCGGGCACAAACGGTCTAGTTCTGCATCCAGCTGGCGTTGCAGGTTGCGGGTGAAGGTGGAGATCCACACTGTGCCGAGGTTGCGCTCTGACCAAAGGCTTGCCGGAGCCACATAACCCAGTGTCTTGCCAACGCCTGTCCCGGCCTCCGCCAGGACCAGATGCGGTTCGCCGCGGTAGTTGCGCGGCTGAAACGCTATCGTGCAGGTCTCGGTGAAGCCGCGTTGGCCTTGACGCTTTTCGGCGCTGCCGCCGAGCAATTCATCTAGGCGGTTCAGGGCATCGCTAGGCTGTATCATTTGATTGTCTGGCTGCGGCTCAGGTTGGACCTCCTGCCAATCGGGCAAGCGTGCCCAAATCCGAAGCCCCTGGCGTGCCGCGCTGGAATGCGCGCCTTCGGGCGCGCCGAGCGCCGACAACACAGCCGATCCCCAGGACCACCCGGACTGGGCCATGACCGTAGCGATGGCGATAGCGTCTTCTCCACCATGTCGATCGTCTCCCAGGTCCGCCAGCATGGCCCTCGCCGAGGCCATTAAAGATTCGGCTATGCGCTCCGGCGACGATGGCAACGCGAGCTCCAGGGCCTTGGCGACACCGAGGGGAGTTGGCAACGCAAATTGGGCCGGATAGGTGAAGGCAAACAGCTCCAGGATATCCAGGGTCGGGAAAGGCGCTATTCTTAGGCGTCGCGCAACCGAACGGGCGTGGCAGACTATTGGGGTCACGCCGTTGTCTATCCGGCCCCGGGCGGTTTCAGGGTCAATGTTCTCGATCTCGCCATCCGGGCTCAGCCAGACACACGATTTGAGGTCCGCCACGATGGCAGGTTGCCGGGGCAGTCTGATTTGTGGACTGGCAAGGGCCATCTGCCCGAGTACCGCTCCTGCGCGCGTCCGTCAAGGGGCTGGAGAATGACGACGCGATGGGTCCGCGGCATGAGGATTCATAGCTGTTCCCTCGAGGTTGTTCATACTGATTTAAACCAACGAATGTGATAAGAATTACCCGCGCTTTACGAGGCTCCAGACTAGGAGGGTACAAAGATGAACCCGTTGGACCAGGCCAAGGATATTTTAGCGATTTGGAATTAACGCTCAGTACTATGTGATTGGGTGTTGCCAAGAGCACTCGAATGACGAAGTCTCGCTGCATATTGGCGGCGTTTTGCCTTGTTGGCCGAGAAAACTTGTTAGACCCTCCGGGTTAGGCAAGGAGCATATTCGTCGAGTGACGATCACCCTATCGTGCTTCAAATCACCTCTGACGAGAACTTACGCGCTTGCGACGATCGGCGCGGCGATCCGGGCCCCGGATCGACTTAAATAAGAACATGCGACGGTCCACCGATCGCCACAAGGGTCAACGGCCGGCCTTGTGGCGCCCTAGGAAGGAATGGCGGGCCATGGAGCGCTGCCAAATCGAAACCAGATGGCCACCCTGTATAAAATCATTTTTATGCTATCTTGCGAATGTCGGGATACCGGCTTATGTCCTGCGTTGCGTGAAGTGACGAAGGCTCGGAGGACATTTGCCTGTGTTCAGGAACAACAGCAAGATCGACATTGGTGACCGGTTTGTGAAAACCGATGATACTAAAACCGTTTGGGTCGTTACCGGAATGGGCAGCCCCATGGTCTCCATTCCCCACTATCAGGTGGTACGGGAGGATCACACCAGCCGTATACGTACGCTGTCAGAACGGGTCTTGCTGGATACCGACTTTTACCGCCGCGTCGACTAAGAACTTTCAGCGGGTGCCCATGTCTTCAACCTGCTTAACGATATAATCTCCCCGTGTTGATCAGAGGGACCCCATCGAACGGATCGCGGGAGCTGCGATTGGATGTTCCCATGATTACCTGCCGGTGTCGCGGGAAGCCTATCTTTGGCGCAGAAAGCACGCCAAAAAGCGGTACGTCTAGTGCGCATCGACGGGGGTCAGTTCATTTTGTAGGACAAAGGCGGCGGCCACGTCGCGCGCGGGAGCAGTGGCCAGTGGGTCACCATTGGCCGCGTGCACAGCATAGACGAGAACGCCGTTCAGTTCCGTCTGCTTGATATAGGCGACTTCATTGAGGCCCCAATGGGCAAAGGCCTCGACGTTCATGGTAGATTCGGGCGTGATCTCGGACGCGATGATGTCTTCGGTCATTGTAAAACTCCTGTGTTGCACCTTGCTCTTTAGGACCCAGCGATAAAGGGATTTCTAATGCGACTATTCGACGTCAATAGTTTTTGGTTCTTTCTTCGTCGCTTTAACGCGTTCGGAAATGTGGATCGTGCGAACTTCGGGCTCCGGCACGATGCGTTCCAGGTCCACGTGCAAAAGGCCGTTGTCCAGATCGGCACCTACGACGTCGATACCCTCGGCCAGTACGAAACTTCGTTGGAACTGGCGGGCGGCGATGCCCCGGTGGATGTATACGCGATCCGAATCCTCCACCTGCTGACCCCGTATCATCAGTTGGTTGTCCTCTATGGTGACGCTCAAATCATTCATGGAGAACCCAGCTACGGCCAACGTGATGCGCAGACCGTTGTCACTAGTTTGTTCAATGTTATAGGGGGGGTAACCCTCGGCGGAGGTGCGCGAGGCGCGGTCAAGAATCTGTTCCAGATGCTCGAAACCCAGAAGCAGGGGACTGTTGAAAGCGGTCATGCGAGCCATGACGTTCTCCTCTGGTAGGTGAGCGAGTACGTGTCAATAAGGCCCTCCGCAAGGAGGCGCCTGAACTCTCGGCCGATCACGCACCGAAAGGTCATGGAGGTAGAATTGGAAGATTTTCGCGCGAAGTCAACCATGCGCGGCGCCGCGGAGCTTGCAGCGATCTGAAAAGATCTACTTGTCCTTCTCTTTTTGACGCGGGCTGATGACTCCCAACTCTATTACCTTGATGCCCGTACAACCCCTCATGTGGCAGGTCGATGGGAATGGTTTGACGGTTAGACCAGGCCTTCTTGCCTTGTCCAATCCAACGCCTGATCAAGGCTTTTGCCGAACTGCGCCAGCATCTTTTCGATGGTCGCCTCGTCAATGATCAACGGTGGACAGAAGCCTATGGTGTCGCCCATGGCACGGATCAGCAACCCATTTTCTTCGCACAAGGCCTGGACCTTGGGGCCGACCTTGGCCGCCGGATCAAAGGACAAGCGATTAGCGCCGTCGGCCATTACTTCGACCCCGGCTAGAAGCCCTACACCGCGGACTTCGCCCACCAAGGGATGGTCGGAGAAATCCCGCAGTCTCGCCTGCATGATAGGACCGACCCGCTGTACATGGCCCACGATGTCGCGCTCTTCATAGATTTTCAAGGTCTCCAGGGCTACGGCGGCGGGAACGGGATGGCCCGAATAGGTATAGCCATGGCTAAACCCGCCTAACTCGCCGCTCTGGTCTCGGACTGCCGTATAGAGGTCATCGCTGATCAGCACAGCCGAAATAGGCAGGTACGACGACGAGAGGGCCTTGGCGCAGGTCAACAGGTCCGGTTTGATGTTGAAGGTTTGGCTGCCCCACATGTTACCCGTCCGCCCGAAGCCGCAGATCACTTCGTCGGCTACCATCAAGATGTCGTATTTTTTCAAGACGGCCTGAACTTTCTCGAAGTAGGTGGCCGCCGGCACAATTACGCCGCCCGCACCCATCACCGGTTCGGCAAAAAAGGCGGCGACTGTGTCCGGGCACTCATCCAGGATCAACTGTTCTAGGTTGTTGGCGCAGCGGGTCGCGAATGCTTCCTCCGTTTCACCATCGTCGCCGTATTTGAAGAAGTGCGGGCAATCGGTGCGCAGAACCCGGTCGGTGACGGGCAGATCGAAAGCCATGTGCATGCGTGCTAGGCCGGTCAGGCTGGCCGACGCGATGCCCGTGCCGTGGTAGGCGTTCTCACGGGCGATGATCTTTTTCTTTTCCGGCTTTCCGATGGCATTGTGGTAGTACCAAATGAATTTCATGGCCGTGTCGACGGCTTCCGAACCCGAATTTTGGAACACGGCCTTGCCCAGTCCCTCTGGTGCGATACCGATGAGCTTCTCCGCCAGATCGATGACCGGTGGCGCGGTCTTGTGCGCAAAGGTATGGTAGTAGGGTAGATCCCGTAACTGTCTCGTCGCCGCGTCTACTAGACGCGGTTCGTTGAAGCCCAGCGACACGGACCAGAGCCCGGCTAGGCCTTCGATAAATTCCTTGCCGTCATCGTCGTAGACGTGCACACCGTCGCCCTTGGAAATGATCTTCGGGCCCTGCTCCTCATGGGCTTTGAGGTTGGTTTGGCCGTGAATGTGATAGGCGATGTCCCGCGCTTCGGCGGAATTGGGCGCGATGGGCATGATGAATCTCCGGTGTTCTGGGTCAGTGGTGCATGTGCACCTGAGGAGCGGAATCTATCTCAGCTTGCTAGCCGGTCCAAGCCCTTTGCCGCGTTTTACGGCCTTCGAAAATGTCGCACGGCACGCGACGGCATGCTACATCACCGTCGGATCTATGGATGAAACCCCGATCCATCCTCTCGTCATTGAAGCCAAGCGTTTGCAGTAGGCGAGCGCCTATCTGAATGCCACCGATCCCCATGCTCGTGCTCTGCGGTACCATCCGTAGGCGGCAGATTTTTTGAGGCAAATCTGCTCGGCCACGTTTGTTTGGCCGAATGCCTGCTGGCCCAAGGCAGGCGGCGCCAAGGTTTTCGAGAGTGTGAATGGCTGTTGCGGGTTCCTTGCATTGCGCTTCCCCGGCCGCCGCTCTCGCGTTGTGATGGCGGTCTGCCGTCGGTTTGTGGCGTCCACACGGATCGTGGCGCCGGGCCAACGCCCTGGCGTTAATGTATATAGTCTCAAAATCGATGTGGGGTCGGAGGATGGCCCTGGGCGGTCGCTACTGCTTGCCGATTGCGTGGATTTCGCCGATATGGCGTCGCATCTGGCCGATTTCGGCCTGATAATCGCTCAGGACACGTTGGTCGCCTATTCGGTCCGTGCCTTGGTATTGCCGCTCTGGTTGTAGTGGAAGGCGCAGCCCGATTGGCGTTGGAGTGGCGGCGATGCGAACCTCTAGTATCACCAGGCCCGCCTGTTTTGACAATCGCAGCGCAGCATTTGGGCGGACGGCCTAACCGAGGTGCGCTATGCCCCCGCGATGGCGGCCGGTTGACAAAATGTCGCGTATGCCGGACGTTATTTCCATGGCGATGGAAGCTTGACTATGGAAAAAACCGACGCCGTCGACGCCCTTTCGGCGCTGGCCCAAGAGACCCGCCTCGATATCTTCCGGACCCTTGTGGAGTATCGGCCGGCTGGCCTCCCGGTGGGAAAGATCGGGGAAATGCTTGAGTTGCCCGGCGCGACCCTCTCGTTTCACCTGAATCAATTGAAGCAGGCCGGGTTGATCACATCGATCCGGGAGGGGCGCTCTTTGATCTATTCAGCGAATACGGACGCCGTCGATGAACTTGCTAAGTACCTGCAAGAGGATTGTTGTTCGAAGTCTCTTGATGGCTGATAATATTCGATAATTTTAGAAATATAGAAGTAGATTTATCTGCGAGCCCTCAACTAGATTCGACGCCATTGGCGCAGTATTGGCAATCCCATCAAGATGTCAGAAACGCCGACCACCTATCGCCAGGCGCCACCGACCATTGGCCTTGATGAGGTCCTGGTTGACAGGCTGGGCATGGCTGAGGACGAATGCGAAGGTTTGGGCACATGCGGACTGATTTAGTCTCGCCCAGGAAGAGGAAATTTTCATGCCGGTGACGGTGACTTTTGTTGGCTCAGGGGACGCGTTTGGCGCTGGGGGGCGGTTTCAGACCTGTATTATGGTTGACGCGCCGGGGACACGGTTTGTTATCGACTTTGGCGCCTCGTCCCTGGTTGCGCTGAACAAGATGGGGATTGAGCACAACTCCATCGACACGGTTGTTCTAACCCATCTCCACGGCGATCATTGCGGCGGCATACCCTTCATGCTCATGGATGCGATGCTAGGTGCGAAACGCCAGATGCCTCTAACTATTGCCGGGCCGCGCGAGACCGAAAAAAAGCTGAGCGCCGTAAACGAAGCCTTGATGCCCGGTATGAACGTGATGACGCCTAAGTTTGATCTCAACTACGTGGAAGTCGATGTCATGACGCCCACCCAGGTGGGGGGCCTGACAATCACGGCCTACCCAGCCAATCACACCGGCGAAACCAACCCCACATCGGTGCGCGTGGAGGTGGCGGGCAAGGTGATTTCCTATACAGGAGACAGCGCCTGGACCAAACACATGCACAAGTTGGCTGAGGACGCCGATCTGTTCATTTGCGAATGCTACTTCTATGAAAAGCCGATCCGGTTTCATATGAACTATCCGGATATTCGTGAGCACCGGGCAGAGCTGAAATCGAAGCGCACTATCTTGACACATTTCAGTCGTGAAATGATGCTGCACAAGGATGATGTTCCCGAAGAGACAGCCTATGACGGGCTTGTCGTCGAACTCTAAAGCGGAAAAGACTTCCAATGACCACACGGACTAGTCTCAACGGTTTCCGCCGCATGGACAGATTAGTGATGCCCACTAGATGGGGGACATCGAGTGTCGCGTTCGTTCACATTAACGAGATCAAGACTGAACGCCGAGCTGCTTTCCCGTCTTGGGAAAGGTGCTAACCTGCCGCCCATGATGACGCAATCCTATTGGTGCGAACGCGCGCTTCTACGGGATGGCTGGGCCGATGCGGTGCTGATCGAGGTCGACCTAGCCGGCACCATCGCCACGGTGACATCAGATACGGACCCCGGAGACGCCGACCGCATCGGCGGCATTGTTCTTCCCGGCATGCCCAACCTGCATAGCCACGCCTTCCAGCGCGCTGCCGCCGGACTGACGGAGCGGCGCTTTTCGGGCACCGGCGTAGACGACAGTTTCTGGACCTGGCGCCAGGTAATGCACGGCTTCGTCATCGGCCTTACGCCGGAAGACAACCAAGCCATTGCCGCCCAGCTCTACGTAGAGATGCTGAAGGCGGGCTATACGGCCGTTGGTGAATTTCACTATCTGCACCTGGACCCCGACGGGAAGCCCTATGCCGACCGGGCGGAGATGAGCCACAGGATCGCTAGCGCCGCGGAACAAGCCGGCATCGGTCTCACGCATCTGCCGGTCCTCTATTCCGTCGGAGGTTACGGCGGTGTGGAACCCAATGATGGCCAACGCCGTTACATCCTCGAGGTTGAGGACTTTCTCAATCTGGTTGGTGGGCTGATCAGCACTCATGCAGACGATCCACAGGTCCGTATCGGCATCGCCCCCCACAGTGTCCGCCAGGTTCCCGCCGCGCCTTTGGCCGCGGCTCTTGACGGCTTTACGGAACTGTTGCCAGACGGCCCCATTCACATTCACGCTGCCGAACAGGTGAAGGACGTTGACGACCACGTGACTTACGCCGGGGCCCGTCCCGTGGCTTGGTTATTGGATAACGCCGACGTGGATAGGCGCTGGTGCCTTGTCCACGCCACCCATCTGGACAACGATGAAGTTAGCGGTCTTGCCCGTTCCGGCGCCGTGGCCGGGTTGTGTCTAACCACCGAGGGCAACCTGGGCGACGGCC
This sequence comes from Rhodospirillaceae bacterium UBA3470, assembly GCA_002378125.1. GTDB lineage: Bacteria > Pseudomonadota > Alphaproteobacteria > Rhodospirillales > Casp-alpha2 > UBA3470. The sequence goes on from DFRF01000231.1 coordinate 26,841, forward strand.
TGTTTCCATTCCCTGACTACCTGGACGCCGGTGGTGCCTGGGGTGTCGGGTCGGATAGCCATGTGTCCGTCAGCCCGTTGGAAGAGCTCCGCTGGCTGGAATATGGCCAGCGCCTGATCAGCCGAACCCGCAATATCGCCGCGTCCGGCACGGGCGGGTCCACTGGTGCGCGACTGTTTGCCGATGCGCTAGCGGGCGGTGCGGGGGCGCTTGGGCGACCCATCGGCGCCATCGCAACTGGGAAACGCGCCGATCTTGTGGTCCTTGACCCGGATCATCCTCAGCTCTTTGGTAGAAGCGGTGACACACTGATTGATGCCTTGATCTTTAGCGGCAACGCCAATCCTGTCCGGCATGTCCTCTGTGGCGGGAGATGGGTCATTCGTGATGGCCGGCACGCGGCGGAAGACCAGATCGCCGCGGCTTACCGTACCGCCATGTCCCGTCTCATGGCCGCGTCCTTGTAAGGCCCATTCCGCATCCCTAATGTGAGACGTTCATGGAGACGGGACGCCCAATGAACACAACCATTGCGCCGCGCACGCCCAAACAGGAACGCTCCGCCAAGTTTTCCATGGGTTTTTCGTGCATTGGGCATACCTACGCGCACCTCTTCACGCCGATCTTCTTTACCCTCGTGCCGCTAGCGCTGGAGGACGAATTTGGTCTGAGCCACGGGGAGACGGTGGCCCTGATCTTCGTCGGGAACTTGTTATTCGGCCTAGCCGCGCCGTTGGCCGGCTGGCTGGCTGACCGATGGACGGCGACTGGCATGATGGCGATCTTTTATGTCGGTACCGGCGCAGCTATGATAATGTGCGGTATGGTGGAAAGCCCACTGGCGCTCGGTTTTTGGCTGGCCATGACCGGGTTATTCGCCTCCATCTATCATCCGGTGGGCATTGCTTGGCTGGTTCGAGAATCTGTGAACACGGGCACCGTCTTAGGCGTCAATGGCATCTTTGGCTCCTTAGGGACGGCGGCCGCCGCGGTGATGGCAGGCTGGCTCGTGCACCTCTATGGTTGGCGTTCGGCTTATATTCTTCCGGGCATCGTCGTGATTGTGACCGGGGTGGTGTTTACTGGGTTGCTGATCAAGGGTGTAATAATCGAAAGCAAGACCGATCGCAAACCGCCGCCCCCGCCATCGACGCGCGGCGAGACTATGCGAGTTTACACGATCCTCGTGGTGACCCTAGCCTGCGGTGGGCTCATCTACAACGCCACTAACCCAGCGCTGCCCAAGGCCTTCGCGTTGGATTTTGGCGCCAATGGGGAAGGGGTGCTCATGGTTTCCTACCTCATCGGCCTAGTTTACACCTGCGCCACGGTCCTGCAGGTTATCGGCGGGCGCTGCGCAGATAAATTCTCAGCACGACGGGTATACCTCATCGGGTATTTGCTGCAAGTGCCTATCCTTATGGCTTTCGGTATGTTTGACGGGCCGACCATCGTCTTGATTGCTATCGTCATGACCGGCCTCAACACGGCTACTCAACCGGCCGAGAACATCCTCATAGCGCGCTACACGCCCTTTAGCCAGCGAGGCCTGATCTTTGGGTTGAAGTTTGTCGTCGCTATCGGCATCTCCAGCCTGGGTGTCCTGCTGGAGGGTTTCATGTTCGATCTCACGGGCGACTTCTTTTGGTTGTTCGTGGTTCTGGGTGGCCTCGCTGCCATTGGCACTGGGGCAGCATTGCTACTGCCGAGCGAATCGACTTCTGCCATCCCTCAACCTGCCGAGTAACTTCCACCAAGAGAGGCTTTCGCATGACTGGCATCACCATCGATCGTTTGGATCACCTCGTTCTGACCGTCGTCGACATCGACGCTACCTGCGACTTCTACGCCCGCGTTTTGGGTATGGAAAGGGTCACGTTTTCTAGCGGTCGCACAGCGCTCGCTTTTGGTCGCCAGAAGATCAATCTGCACCCGGTCGGCAACGAGTATGATCCGAAGGCGGTGACGCCCATGCCTGGCTCCGGTGATCTCTGCTTCATCGCCTCCGTGCCTATCGAGGACGTGATCGCACACCTCAATGCGGAAGGAGTGGAGGTTATTGAAGGGCCTGGCCTAAAGACCGGCGCAACAGGTCCGATCAACTCGTTGTACTTCCGTGATCCAGACGGCAATTTGATCGAGGTGTCGAACTACGCATAACGATGAAGAGCGTGATACTCGCGGTCTCAACGGATTGCATCAAGCCCGCCTCGCACATCAAACAGCAGTTTGGCGGGGCGATGCGGTAGTCGGGCATTGTCGCGTCCATGTGTATGTAAACCTTGAAGCCCGATGCGTCTAGCCGTTGTCTATCGATGTCTCTTCTCGATCGTTGGACTTTCCCGCTTAGATCCCGGCAGGGCCGCGGGGTTGTCCGGACGGATGTAGAAAGCTGAATTCAACGCTGTCTGACACGTCCTGCTTTCTATCGCCGAATGTGATCAGGATGGCGACGTAAACCCGCCCCTAGAGCTCGATATCGTTGGGGTCAATCTGGATGTAGCTCAGCATGCAGGACCTCTTGTCCTGCAAACACTTGCTTAAACCGCATCCGGAATGTGTACAGCCAACCATCTGAGCACCCTCAATCCGTAATTGGCCCGCTGCCTACCCGGGGGTTTGGGCGGCCCCCGTCGGCGACGGCCATGCAGAGAACGATCTCATCCGGCCGGGGCGCATCGGCGACCATCACGGTCATGGTGTCGAAATGATCGAAGGACCAGACCTCATCTTTGTGACCCAATGGCAGATCGATGGGTGTGCCCAAGGCGGCCAGTTTGGCGTTTGATGGGATCAGCGCGTCGCCACCGCCGACGGCGGCGCGCATGGGTTTGCCAAGTTTTGGGTGGATCATGGCGCCACCTTGTTCCATATCGCCGGCAATCCCAACGATGGCTGCTTTGCCATAACTGACTGGCGGTTTGGCTAGCATCCGCACCGCGTCGTCCATGAGCTGTTCACCCAATTGTCCACCCATGTCGAACAGCGTGGACAGGTCCTCGACTAGCTTACCCGCAAAGGGATTGCTGATAACGGCCAGGGCGGCCACGCGGGTGATTGGATCGCAGGCCGCGCCGTGCGCGTCCGTATTGATGGTTTCTACAATTTGTAGGGTTTTACGAACGTTCATGGTGATCCTCGTATGGGTATGGGAGAATGGCTGTCGGGTCCGGTCTATTCCGCTACTAATGCCTGATCCAAATCGTAGATCAGGTCTTCCGCTGTTTCCAAGCCGATGGACAGCCGTATCACATCAGCGCCGGCGCCGGCGCCGGCGCGTTGCTCATCGGTAAGTTGGCGGTGGGTAGTGGAGGCGGGATGCAAGATCAGTGAGCGCGTGTCGCCCACATTGGCCAAATGTGAAAAAAGGTTGACGTTTTGCACCAGACTGATGCCGCCCTCGTAACCGCCTTTCACGCCGAAGGTAAAAACTGAACCCGCGCCCCGGGGCATGTATTTCTGTGCCAACGTCTTGTAAGGGCTGGAGGCGAGGCCGGCGTAGGAAACCCAGGCTACGCCCGGGTGGTCATCCAGGAACTCAGCTACGGCCTGGGCGTTGGCGATATGGCGATCCATACGGAGATGCAGGGTCTCCATGCCGGTGATGGTGTAAAAGGCATTTTGCGGCGACATGCAGGGACCGAAGTCACGTAGGCCTACGGCGCGAGCCTTCATAGTAAATCCGAAATCGCCAAAGGTCTCGGCGAAGGTGAGGCCATGATAGGCCGGATCTGGCTCAGTCATTGTTGGGAATTTCTCGTTCTGGGCCCAATCGAACTTACCGGATTCTACAAGGGCCCCGCCCAAGGACGTGCCGTGGCCGGACAAGAACTTGGTCATTGAGTGGACGACCAGGTCCGCCCCCCAATGGAAGGGCTGGCAGAGATAAGGCGTTGCAAGGGTGTTGTCGACGATGAGGGGGATTCCTGCGTCCTTGGCGATGAAGACGATAGCCTCCAGATCGACCACTACGCCGCCCGGGTTGGCCAGGACTTCGATGAAGATGGCTTTGGTTTTGGGGGTGATGGCGTTCTTGAAGTTTTCTGGATCCAAGGGGTCGACGAAATTGCAGGTCCAACCGAGGCGGTTGAAACTCACACCGAACTGGGTGATGGAGCCCCCATAGAGATTGCGCGACGCGATGAATTCGTCGCCCGGTTCCAACAGAGTGAAAAAAGCGAGGAACTGTGCCGCGTGACCTGATGAGGCGCAAACCGCCGCGCGGCCATCCTCCAGGTTGGCGATCCGTTCCTCCAGGACCGAGACCGTGGGGTTGGTGAGCCGCGAATACATGAAACCGAAGGTCTGCAAGTTGAACAGATCGGCGGCATGGTCAACATCGTCGAAGACGTAGGAGGTGGATTGGTAGATTGGCGTATTGCGTGCGCCGGTAACGGGGTCGGGCTGTGCGCCGGCGTGTATGGTTCGCGTCTCGAAACCGTATTCGTGTGGCGCGTTCAGACGTTTGTTCTCGCTCATGATGTGTGTTCCAGTTCCAGTGTCATATACGCGCTGACGGGACCTTCGACATAGTTTGCTACGAGTGGCAGTATTTAAGCCCGTAGGTCACGAAGAGCGACCGCGCGGAAAGGGCATCACCCGCCGCGACCTCGAGGCCGCGCAGGTCGTCGATATGGATTCTGAAGGTTGGGTCGGTCATGGCACCTCAGGCTCAGGCGGACAGCTTCCGCCGCTTAGACGTGATGATGCCAGAATTGACCCCGCTCCAACTTAGTTCTCCGAAAAGCCGCCCGTATTCGATCTTCGGACAACGGTCCATGATCACCGTGAGGCCGGCTGCCTCGGCTCGGGCAGCTGCATTGTCGTTGCGGATACCGATTTGCATCCAAATCACCTTGATCCGCTTCTCCGACGCGATGGGCAGGACATCATCGACGATAGCGCCGGCGGCTTCGGAATTGCGGAAGATGTCAACCATGTCGACGGTGTCTGGAATTTCGGCAACGCTGGCGTAGCACGGCTCGCCCAGGATTTCTTTGCCGGCCTGGCCTGGGTTAAGAGGGATGACCCTATAGCCCTTGCCCTGTAGATACTTCATGGCGAAATTTGATGGCCGGACCCAGTTGGGGCTGGCGCCAGCCATAGCGATGGTCCGCACCTCGCGCAGCACACGCCTCATCTGGGCGTCGTCGTAAATCAGGTCGCTCATGCGACGGCCTCCCTTGAGTAGAAGTTGATTATGTCGCGTTTACCGAGGAGGGAAAAGGGCCGCCACGCCGCCGCCATCAACAAGTCCAGCCCCAGCCATAACGCACATTTTTCTATCGTCCAATTCTATGCTTTAAGAGAGCTGGGCTTCGCGTTTCGTGCGGTCGGAGTATACCTGAAGAGCGTGCAGGTTATGCTAAGCGCCAAAGACAGAGTTCACGCCGCACCGAAGGCCATCGACCATGGTCTGCTGATACTATGAACCGGAGATCGAACCGTCTACTTGCCCTTCCACGTGGGCATTGGCTGCTTGTCAATGAAGGCGTCGATGCCGGCGCGGGCATCATTGTCCTGCATGTTAGAGGTGATGGCCTGGGTCGCTTCGGCGTAGGCAGCCTCCAGGCCTTCCTCGATCTGCGTGTAGAATAATTTTTTGCCCCGACCGACAGCTGCCCGCGACTTCGACGCAATCTTGCCGGCTAAATCATCGATGGCGGTGTTCAATTGGTCGGTTGGCACCACACGGTTAACCAATCCCCAGCGCTCCGCCATGTCCGCGTCGATGAGATCACCGGTCATCAGCATTTCCATTGCCTGCTTACGGGGCATGTTTCGGGTCACGGCGACCATTGGGGTCGAACAGAACAGGCCCAGATTTACGCCGGAGGTGCCGAATTTCGCTTCCTCTGAGCAAATCGCCAGGTCACATTGCGCCACCAACTGGCAGCCAGCCGCTGCGGCAACGCCGTGCACCTTTGCAATCACGGGCTGTGGGATCTTGGTTAACGTGGTCATCATGCGGGAGCATTCGGTGAACAGGGCTCCCATTGGCTCGAGACCTGGATCGGCGCGCATCTCGGTTAGGTCGTGCCCGGCGCAAAACGCCTTGCCCGCCCCGGCCAGGACAACCACACTTATCGCCTCGTCAGTCATCAGTCTGTCCAATTCCGTCTGTACGGCGGTCATTAATTCGCTGGACAGCGTGTTGAAGGAATTGGGCCGGTTGAGGGTCAGCGTAGCGACGCCGTCGGCGTCGGATCGCAGCAACACGGGTTCGTTTGGCAACGGCGCGTTGGTCATGGAAGTTCTCCGTTTTGTCGACGGTCGCTCTATGTTGATTTCTGGCGCGCTGGAACGCAAGGGGTTTCACCATGGCGTTGGGCGGGCTCGCGGTCAGCGCAAAAGTATGGAAATTCTGCCAAAAACCGAATAATCAAGGGAGATGAGCGATAAAGCCGATCTTATGGCCTTTTACCTTTCGCGCGTGATGACGGATGCTGCTTGGCGAAACCTAGGTTCTATGGAGCGGTTGTTGATGGGGCACTATGCGTCCAAGGAGGGTCAGGCCGCATTGGCGGCGGATACCGCCTGGCGTAAGCGGTTCAGAGAACGCCTACGTGTCGCGGAAATACGCCGTCAGACGAATCTCGAGGCCATCACCGCCTCCGCCTACGAGGGTGCGAGCCCTCGGCCAACGGGAGGGCCGCCATCCTTTTGGGATGAGGACGGGATGACGCGGTTGATCGATCACACCAGTATATCGGTGATCCACTCATGCAGGAGGTTTGGGGTCAGGTGCTGACGTGTGAGAGGTGTGATCCGGGAACCTTTCCCATCCATTCGCCGCGCGCCGGCACCGAGTTCAAGGAATTCAGTCGCAGCGCCCACGACTTTGCCCACCTGCAATACGAGGATTGATCGGACGTACCTTGGCCGCAATAACCGTCGATGACTTTAACCGCATCATGGAACAGGAACTCTCCTGGGCCCATGACATTGGTATGCGAGCCCAATCGATCGGCGACGGCGAGGCGGTGATTAGACTAGGGTTCGCTGACGAGATGCTGCGGCCTGGCGGGACCGTGGCGGGACCCTTTATGATGGCGCTGGCGGACGCCGCTATGTACGCTGCGGTTATGGGTAAGCTCGGCGTCGTCAAGATGGCGGTAACGTCAAACCTCAATATCAATTTCCTGCACCGTCCCCACCCCGGCGCCTTGTTGGCTGAGGCCCGAGCGCTGAAGGTTGGTAAACGCCTGGCCATGCTCGACGTGATCATCTACTCCGAAAACCATGACGAGCCAGTTGCACATGCCACTGGCACCTATTCAGTGCCGCAGCCGAATGATTGAGATTGTGAATGAGGTATTATAATACCTCTGTCCTAAATCACGGAAATCTATGATATTTTCCTCATTGACTTGGCAAAAAATGCTGACATACTCCGAGCGCTTCGGTCCGCGGGGTTTGCCTCGGCACCGGTACAGAGTTGATTTGAGAGGACTGCATGAAGACCTATTCCGCGAAACCCTCCGATATTGAAAGGAAGTGGTATGTCATTGACGCCGACGGCCTGGTTTTAGGCCGGATGGCGACGGTGATTGCGACCCGCCTACGCGGTAAGCACAAGACCACGTACACGCCCCACATGGATTGCGGCGACAACATTATCGTCATCAACGCCGAAAAGGTTGAGTTGACCGGTAACAAGCGGACCGACAAGACTTACTATTGGCACACGGGCTACCCGGGCGGCATCAAGAGCCGCACGGCAGGCGCCATTTTGGAGGGCAACCACCCGGAACGGGTCGTTGAGAAGGCCGTCGAGCGCATGATTAGCCGGAACCCGCTCGGTCGTAAACAAATGAAGAAACTGCACGTCTACGCTGGTGCTGATCATCCCCATGATGCTCAGCAGCCGGAAGTACTAGACGTTGCTGCCATGAATTCGAAGAACAAGAGGAGCGCCTGAACATGGCTGACGAATCCGTCACCCTCGAGAACCTTAAAGAGGCCATGGAAGATAACTCCGCCGCCGCGCAGGTGGAGGCTGAGGCGCCGGCCGAAGCTGATGCGGCTACTGCCGACACCACCGCGTTCTCGCATGAAGCGCCAGGCAATGAGACGCCGGTCCATGTGCAGAAATTGGATGAGCAAGGCAGGTCTTACGCCACCGGCAAACGGAAGGACGCGGTTGCTCGGGTCTGGATTAAGCCGGGCGCCGGCCGTATCACCGTGAACGGCCGAGAGGTTGAGCGCTATTTTGCCCGCCCGGTGCTGCGCATGCTGATCAACCAGCCTTTCGATGTCGCCGATCGGTCCGGTCAGTACGACGTGCTATGCACGGTCAAGGGCGGTGGCCTCTCGGGCCAGGCCGGTGCTGTGCGCCACGGTATCTCCAAGGCCCTGACCCTTTATGAGCCGGCGCTCCGCCCGGTCCTCAAAAAGGAAGGCTTCCTGACTCGGGACGCCCGCGTCGTGGAACGGAAGAAATACGGCCGCCGCAAGGCTCGTCGGAGTTTCCAGTTCTCGAAGCGTTAAAACGGAAACGATTTATAATCAATGGGTTAGTTGCAAAACTAGCCCCTTTTTATCACGTTTTTCTTGATCGCTTTTTCCTGAGATGGGGATTAGTTGGGTAAATCTCCGAGAATCATGTCCAAGAGCCTGGGTAGTTGTGTGCCGGCATTTGAGCGATCCGTCTCGTAGACCGCATGAACCTCGTTTGCCGCCTCGCGGTCCAGCTTGATTGACCAGAGTGCGGAAATCTCTGTCGGCAGGAACCCATATCGCACGTCAATGACCCGGTCGCTGCCGTCCGGGGACTTGGCGGTGAAATTCTGGCTGAACCGGCGGAAGCGTCCGATGTCGCGGGCTTGCTGCGATGTGGGCTCAAGCCACGGAAAATCCCGTTTCAAGTTCAGCTTGGCTGCCTGGGCGCCAGCAAAGGATTTGGCCCACGGACCTGGTCGAACGGCGTCAACCTGGAAGTAGTCCGCGGTCTCATAGACTGTGCGCCATAACAATATGTTACCGAATGTTGGTTTGGCGATGATGCGCGACGGCACGTGACCCCGGCTTTCCGCGAGGGTGTGAGCCATGGACAGGGCCGCGTGGTGCTGCCACGTGCCGAGGGCCAAATAGAGGACCGCCCATCCCAGTGCGCCGCGAGCCCAGCGGCCATCTTTGCGGAGGACGCCGACCATGACAAGGCTCGCGACGGGCACAGTAAACAAGGGGTCGATCACCGAGATCACGTTGAAGGCGAAACGCTCGTCACTGAAGGGCCAAAGTAGAAAAGTGCCGTAAGACGTTGCCGCATCCAGAATTCCATGGGTGGTATAGCCCAGGGCGCAGAGCAGCCAGATTTCAAGGAACTCCATGGCGAACCAACTGCGTGCCAAGCCGAACAACGCCCCAGCGACAATGGCGCTTCCGACAGGAATAAAGATCAGCGCGTGGGTGAACTGACGATGGTATTCCAGGAACAGCAGTGTGTCCTCCGGATCGCGCAGCACAATATCCAAATCTGGTGCCAGGCCCGCAAGAAAGCCACAACCCGCCGCTACGGTCGCTGACTTGCCACGCCGGATTGCGAGGGGGAGGGCGGCGCCTACCGCGCCTTGGGTGAAGGGGTCCATGTCATTCCGGTAATTCCGTGGTCGAAGTCTTCGACAGCCACCATGGCGAAGTTTTGCTGACAATCAACCGCGAAGTAAGGGCCGGATCGATAAGATTTGCCTGGCATGGTGAGGCCAGCGAGGAGTTGATGGCGAATAAATTAAAATTAAATTGAAATATCAATAGGTAGGAGTTTTCCTTATTGAGACGGCCATGCACGGTTTCATCCATCACAACAAGGCCAACAACACGATTATAGATTAAGGCGAAGATAAGCGCGGATCTGCCCAAAACGCGGTAAACGTGGCCGCTGAGGTAGCCTTTAAGAAAACCGTTTCCCCGACGGGCAGCCCGTCGCCGATTTCCGAATAGGAATGACAGTCTAGGCGCCGTCGATCAGGCCTAGGCCCGCCAAGGCCGCCCGGACCTGCGCTTTCTGATCGTCGCGTGCTGGTGACGTGGGTTTGCGAGCTAGACCTGTATTCAGGCCTTGTAGGGATTGCGCGTACTTGCAGAGCGACGGCATATTATCGACACCAATGGCATCCCATACGGGCATAAGCCGTTCGTGCAAGTCGCGGGCTGTCTCCAGATCTCCAGCCGCAACGGCGTCCCAGAGCCTAACCGAAGGGCCTGGAGCGGCGGTCAGGATCGCGGCGATGGCGCCCGGAGCGCCCAGCTGGTAGGAAGAGAAAAGAAGTGCATCGACGGCGCTGAAGATCAGATTCTCAGGTTTGGCACGGCGGATAAGGTCAGCGAATAGTTTCATGTCACCGGCGCTTTGTTTGACCCCCATCACGCCTGGTACTTCGTCCATGATCCGCAAAAGCAGATCTGGCGCGAGATAACACCACGGCACAACATTGTAGATAAGGATCGGAACCCCGCAGGCAGCGTGAATATCGCGGAAGTGTTGGACCATGGCGTCGTCGTCAGGGCGGAACAGATAGGACGGCGGTGTAACCTGGAGGGCCGCTACGCCCAGGTCCTTGACCAGGTCGCCACGGGCCGCCACCTCGGCCGTGGAATTGGCGATGATGCCCGCCACCAAAGGTACCCGGCCGGCGATGGCATCGGCGGTCTTCGCCATCAGCGCGCGGTATTCGTCGCGGTTCAGCGCGTGACCTTCGCCGGTGCTGCCGCCTGCGGCCAGGCCGTGTACACCATTTGCGATAAGCCAGTCCACCTGCGTTGGCACCAAGTTCAAATCGATGTCACCTGACTCCTTGAAGGGTGTGGTGAACGGCGCGATGACGCCTTTCAGTTGGCTCATGATTTCATCTCCTGTTACAGGACCCAGATCATCGCCGCTGGTATTATTTATTACAATTTTTATATCTTCTGAGAAATATTGGGCGCCTCCAACTACTGAGTTTCCAAACGTTGGAGGCTCCGTTTCCCTTGAACCGTCGTGTTGCGGATAGAGATCGCGACTTGGTCACTTTGATACTCATTTTTTTGATCCTCCCTGAAGTCGGGTGACAAGGGAGCCACCTTGGATAACATTGATGGGTTTCGTATCGAATGGGGGCGGTTACTCCTGGATGACGATATCGATAATGCTGATGACCAGCCGTCGGAACCGCTTTCTTGGGAGGCCATCATGTTACCCACCGGCTCCTTCGCTGACGAAGAATTGAAAATCTGGTCCAAGCCCAGCATTGGCATGATCCACGTGGGCTCGGTCGATCACGCTAAGGGAATTGCCGCCGCCCATCCCTTGTATCAAGCAGACGCAAGCACCTTTGGGGTCTGGCCATGGTTTTTAAAAGAGAGAGCGATCAAATTTCGCGTTACCTATTTAGACGGTAGGCGCGGCATTTCCTAAACCCACCAAAGGGACTAATGAATGTCGGCTTGGGTGCCAATGGCAGCTTTTAGCTTCTCGAAGTTAAAGCCCGGTGCCTTTGCCGCTTCCAGTATCACTGCTTCGCGGCGAATAAGTAGGTCTACGGCATCGGGGATCTTCTTCACTGCATCCCCCGGTACGACGACGGCGCCATGGAGGTCCGCATGGATGATGTCGTCGTGGACGACTTCCATTCCGTGCACGTTGACCGGGCAGTTGATGTCGATTAGGTGCACGTGCGCATGGGATGGATTGACCATGCCGCCTAACAATTGAAACCCCGCTGCGCTATCGGTTACGTCGCGAAAACACCCGTTGGTGACGCACCCCTTGGCGCCCAAACCTTTATGAACGTTTGTCTGCACTTCACCCCAGAACGCGCCGTAACCAGGCGAGGGATCCACGTCCTCGATAACCACGATCGTTGGGGTCGCGCCGGTTGCCACGTACTCATAATATTCAAGACGGTCGGCGGAGACTGTGGCGGGCGCGGCGGCCCGAATCTTTGCCGTGCGCGCATAGCCAATCATCGGTGGTAGGGACGGGTCCAAACAGGTTAGCGGCTTCACGTTGTAGCCAAAACTCCGACGTTCCGGGTTGGTGATCTCAAGAGCGTTGCAGATGGTCGGCGTGTCCCACTGGGTGAGCACGTCAAGGTCGGCGGACGTCAGGTTTGTCATGGTGTTGTCCCTATTCTTGAGGTTTAGCTGTCGATGGCACGTACGTCCGCGGCGATTTGTTTCGCGGAGGCTAGGACCTCGACCATGTCATGGGCCGGTCTCTTCAGGAATGTCCCGGCTAGAATATCGCCCTGGCGCATTCGGGTTTTCAGCGTTGTATCGCTCATGTCTTGATAGTGTCCTCTATTAGGTATCTTCGATGGCGCCGAAGGTCTTGGATGTCATGATGGTTTGGCTTTCGTAGATGGATCCTCCCCTTAGCGGTCCCGGATAGGGTAGGCGGATCGGTGCTGGGACTACGCGAGGCTCGATGGTCGGTGTGCCGGCGATGAATGTCGCAGAATACGCGTCCCAAGACTCCTCCGTCGGCATGCCGCGGATATCCCAGGCGTCACCAGCGGCGACCTGATAAAGCAGCAGGCGCCGGTCCCGGTCTGAAGTGTTTTTGGCTGAGCCGTGAACGGCGCGCACGTGATGGAAGCTGCACGCACCTGCCGGTCCCGTGACCATCTCCGCGGGGCTCACGTCGAGGCCCGCCGCTTCGATGTCGAAGCCGCCAACGAAGCGACCGTCCTGATGGTGGTCGTAGGTTGGGCCTGTGTGGGAGCCTGGGACGATCATCAATGGGCCATTCTCCGGCGCCATGTCATCAAGCATGACCCCCACGGCCAACACGTCGTCATTGGTGTGCGGATAGAAGGCCCAGTCCTGATGCCATTCCACTGGCGATCCATAGTCAGCGGCCTTCATGTTTAGTTTCGAACCGTGCAATCGGAGGTTCGGACCCAGCAGGTCTTTCAGGACGGCGATCAGGTTTGGTTGATTAAGCATTTCTTCGAAGACAGGATGACTGGCAACGACGTTCTTGATGCGCCTTACGCGCGGGTGGTCGGGGGTGTGGCTGGGCTCCAGGTCCAAAACGTCCGTGTGTTCCGTAACACCACGCGCCGTGGCGATTAGTTCGTCCAAGGCATCACGCATACGCTGGACGTCACCTGGGGAGTAGATATTCTCGACGATAATGAAGCCCTTGTCCCGATAGGCGGCAACTTCGGCGTCGCTTAGACGCACCTGTTCGGCGGTTACGATCTCGGCATGATCTGGCATCAAGTTTCTCCCTGGTTCGGCTCTATCTTATTATCGTTCCACCTTAAAGAAAAAGGACGTGACTCTGCAGGAGATTTTCGTCAGCGTGATTGCGTTCATCTTCCTGCAGATTACCGGTATGCTCTTGGTCATGTTCTTTCCGCAGATTGTGCTGTGGATGCCGCAGGCCTTGAATTAACGCGAAGATAAGGAACGATAGTCGATGCAAATTCCTGATGACGACAGCAAAGACCCAACCGAAGGCGCCGGCTTTACCAACGCCAACTATTACGGCATCGCTGGATTGATTATCGGCGTCGGATTGGTAGCCTTCATGTTCGCCCTCGCCGATGGATTTGCCTGAATCCATGATGCGGGGCCGGAAGAAGCCGGAAGAGCTTCGTTCGCATCGTTGGTACGGCGCCACGGACCTACGTTCCTTCGGGCACCGGTCCCGAACCATGCAAATGGGCTACGACACCGAGGATTGGTCGGG
>DFRF01000231.1:40913-42996 GCA_002378125.1 Rhodospirillaceae bacterium UBA3470
TGTCACACACATTTCAAGGATCGCGTAGAACACGTGAAGCGCGGGGTTCTGCAGGCAGGCGGCTTCCCCATCGAATTACCGGCCATCTCGCTTGCCGAGCCCATCGTCAAGCCGACCACGATGCTGTACAGGAATTTCTTGGCTATGGAGACGGAGGAGCTTTTGCGCTCGCACCCCGTTGATGCCTGTGTACTTATGGGCGGCTGTGATAAGACCACGCCGGGGCTGACCATGGGCGCTATTTCCATGGATATTCCCGCCATCTTCTTTCCGGCCGGGCCCATGTTGAACGGCAATTGGAAAGGCCAGCGTCTGGGCAGCGGCTCCGATTCATGGAGGTACTGGGATGACTTGCGCGAAGGCAAGATCACTCAGGACGACTGGACCGAGGTAGAAGAGGGAATTGCGCGTTCCTACGGCCACTGCATGACCATGGGTACGGCATCAACTATGACCTCAATAGCCGAGACCTTGGGCTTTATTCTGCCGGGCGGCGCTTCCATTCCAGCACCCGATGCCGGCCACATTCGCCTGGCGACGCAGACCGGTCGGCGCATCGTCGGGATGGCCTGGGAAGACCTGAAGCCCAGCGACTTCCTGTCGCGGTCCTCCTTCGCGAACGCCATCGCCGCGGCTATGGCCATGGGATGTTCGACCAACGCGATTGTCCACGTAGTGGCCATGGGTCGGCGTGCCGGTTTTGACATCATGCTGGATGACTTCGACCGTATTGGCCGCGAAGTGCCAGTAATCGCCAACATCCGCCCAAACGGCGATACCTATCTGATGGAAGATTTCTTTTACGCCGGCGGGCTGAGGGCGATGCTGAAGCGTATTGAGGCTCACTTGGACGGCGACGCTAAGACCGTCAATGGCAAGCCCATCGGTGCGAACATCGCCAAGGCTAAGGTCTATAACGACGACATTATCCGGACCGTTGACAATCCCATCTACGACTCCGGTGCGCTGGTAGTTCTCAAAGGAAACCTGGCCCCCGACGGTTGCGTGATGAAGGTTTCTGCCATGGACAACCGGTTTCTCAAGCACACGGGCCCGGCGCTGGTCTTTGACGATTATCCCAGCATGAAAGCTGCCGTTAATGACCAGAACCTCGACGCGACCGCCGACCATGTGATGATCCTCCGGAACGCTGGCCCCATGGGCGGACCAGGCATGCCCGAATGGGGAATGCTGCCGGTTCCGACAAAGCTGGTGAAGCAGGGCGTGCGCGACATGCTACGGATTTCCGACGCGCGCATGAGCGGCACCAGCTACGGCGCCTGCGTGTTGCACGTGGCGCCCGAATCCTACATCGGTGGGCCGTTGGCCTTGGTGCAGACCAGCGACATGATCACTGTCGACGTAAAGAAGCGTCTCATTCAGATGGAAGTCAGCGATGAAGAACTGGCACGGCGTAAGGCTGCCTGGAAGCCATTACCGCCCCGGTTCAAACGGGGGTACGGCTGGGTCTTTTCGCGCCACATTGAACAGGCCCCGGACGGCTGTGATTTTGATTTCATGAAGACCGATTTCGGCACGCCCGTGGCGGAGCCCGATATCTTCTAGGCAGGAGATTACGCATGACCGCATCCCTCAGCGCCAAGACCCGCGACAAGCTGATGAAGGTCTCGACGGCTACCATTTCCACCGCGCTGTTCAAGGTCGGCCTGAAGAACCAGTTCATCCAGGATGTGCGGCCCGTTTCGCCGAAGCCTTGGAACATGGTCGGCCAGGCCTACACGCTCCGCTATATTCCAGCGCGCGAAGATCTCAACCCTCTCTCCGTGTTCCAGGACCCGACCCATCCGCAGCGCGTGGGCGTGGAGGAAATTCCACCCGGGCATGTCATGATTATCGACAGTCGGAAGGACCCGCGCGCCGCGTCCGCCGGATCGATCCTCGTGACCCGGATGATGAAGCGGGGCGTCGCCGGGGTGGTTACGGACGGTGGGTTCCGGGACGCACCCGAAATCGGACAGATGGATATCCATTCCTACCATAACCGCCCCTCTGCGCCGACCAATCTGACCATCCACCAGGCTATCGAACTGAACGGCCCCATCGGCTGCGGCGACGTGGCCGT
>DFRF01000231.1:43331-50000 GCA_002378125.1 Rhodospirillaceae bacterium UBA3470
TTTCCCGGTGATGTGATTGTTGGGGATCAAGAAGGGGTCATCGTAATTCCACTGCACCTGGTCGACGAAATCGCCCACGAGTCGACGGAAATGACGGCATTCGAGGATTTCGTCACCGAACAGGTCAGGGCCGGCGCGGAGGTCATTGGGCTTTACCCGGCTACGTCGAAAAAGGCCCAGGCGGACTACGCCGCTTGGCGGGAGAAGACCGGTCGTTAGGCCGCTCGACCCTCCAATATCATCGTCCTCGGCCCCGGTCTCCCTTTTGAGGCTTGGGTGATGGGGGCAGGCCGTTACAATACGCCCTAGGCTAAGGCTCAGAGAGGGGGGAACTCCACGCCATGACCATTGCCGATACCATCGCCGATCTTTCTAATTTCTCGCGGAGTCAGGTCGTCCGGAAGACCGTGACAACCTCATCGGGCGGCATCGTTGCCGCGCAGCACCGCGTGGCCGCAATGGCCGGTGCTGCGGCCCTGGCCGAGGGCGGCAACGCCGTTGATGCAGCCATCGCCACGTCCTTCTCAATCGGCGTCGCCGAGCCCTGGATGAGTGGCCCAGGAGGTGGCGGCGCGATGATCGTCTATAAGGCCGACACGAACGAAACCTCGGTCATCGACTTTAACATGCGCTCGCCGGTCGGCCTAGACCCGGCCGACTTCCCTCTCACCGACGGCGTTGCTGATGACCTTTTCCCCTGGACCCGGGTGGAGGGGGACCGCAACCTGAAGGGCCCAACGGCCATTGCCGTGCCGGGCCTGGTGGACGGCATGGCTACGGCGCACGCAAAGCACGCCACCATGCCCTGGATGGAACTCCTGCAGCCCGCCATCGCGCTGGCAGAGGCTGGCCCCCGCATCGATTGGTACACTTCGTTGATGACGGTGGCCTGTGTCGCCGATCTGGCCGCCGACCCGGAAGCCAGCCGGGTGTTTCTGCGTGACGGCAACGCGCCAATAGCACCCTGGACCGCCGCGGCCGGCGAAAGGCTCGACCTCTCGGCGATGGCCGGGACCTTGAAACGGTTGGCCGAGGCCGGCGCTCGCGACTTTTACGAAGGGGACCTGGCCCGATCCATTGCCGGCGAGGTGCAACGCTTGGGTGGCAGCCTACGCCTTGGCGACCTGCAAAACTATCACGCCCGGGAGATCGCCCCGCTAATCTACAATCACGGAGACGCTGAGCTGCGCTTATCGCCGGAGCTGACGGCCGGCTCCACCATGGCGGCGGCCCTGAACGGCGTTGACCTTGAAAGCTATGCGCAGACCCCTGGTGAGCCCGTGGCTGCAGACTTCCGTCAGCTCGCGTGGGCCATTCGCGATGCCCAGGACGTGCGGCTGGGTACCATGGGTGACGTGGACGGCGCGCGCGGGCAGACCTGCACCACCAGTTTCTCTGTCGTCGACAAGTGGGGTAACATGGTGGTGGTGACCCAGACTCTACTTTCCATTTTTGGGTCCAAGGTGATGTTGCCAGCAAGTGGGATTTTGATGAACAACGGGATCCTCTGGTTCGACCCGGAACCGGGGGGGGCCAATTCGCTCGCCCCAGACAAGCGCTGCCTCACCAACATCTGCCCGGTGATCGGCGTCGACGGGGGGCGCATGTTCGGCCTCGGGGCGTCGGGAGGGCGCAAGATCATGTCGGCGGTCCTGCAACTGACCTCGTTTCTGACCGACTTCAGCATGAGTTTGGAGGGTGCCTTCCACCAGGGCCGCATCGACTGCAGTTTGGCCGATCAAGTGATAGTCGACGAGGCCTTGCCCGAAGACGTGGCCGTCGCGATCGCCCAGGACTGCCCGGCTGTGCGTACCAAACGCACGGTTTACCCCTACGCTTTCGCCTGCCCGAGTGGCGTGTTGCGCGACGGTGATCAAAACCACGGGATCACGGAGATCTCATCACCCTGGGGGGATGCGGTGAGTGAGGAGCAGGTGGCCGATCAACTGCATAAACGTCGCCCCGGGTAAACATCAGATTTTTGTGTATGAGTAATCGGCCGGCACCGAACCAACGATCTCGACAATGCCATTGTAGCGATCAACGAACTGAGTTGTCGTTTCACCCCTCTGCAAGCTCACGGCTGCTTTCTTTGAATCGAAGTTAACTATATAAAATCATCAAGTTAGAACACAATGCCTTGTCAGAACCTGACCTATGCCTCCCACGTTAATATTACCGTTTTAACGTTATTTCTGGCCAACGAAAACGCACCTAGGGTGCTAGCAGGGCATTCTTCAGAGGGCCCAAAAATATTTTAGAAAAATTCAGGACTGTCTAATGGCTACAAAACATCCAAAAGCTATATTACAATATTGAGATGATGCATAAGCTGCTGCCCATTCTTTTCGTAGTTCTCCTTGTCGTGGGATGTCAGACCACGCATTTGCCCGGTTCTGCGTCAACTCAGGTTAATGGCTCGGTTAGTTCTAATGATCGCTTTAAGGTGGCTAAAGGCCAGTATGTTGGCGAATACAAAGATGGTAAAAGAGATGGGCAAGGCACCTACATATTTTCCAACGGAGATAAATACGTTGGTGAATTTCGAGATGGTCAAAGACAAGGCCAGGGCACATTAACTTTTGCTAATGGGAACGAATACGTTGGTGAATGGAAGACTGGCCAAAGGCACGGTCGAGGAACACACACATTTGCGAACGGAAGCAAATACATTGGCGAATTTTATGAAGGGGATAGAGAGGGGGATGGTCAGTTAATTTATGCCAATGGCGACAAATTTCGCGGTGAATGGAAGAATGGTAAAAGGAACGGACAAGGCACCTTTACCTTCGCCAGTGGGGACAAATACGTCGGTGAATATAGGGATGATAAAAGGAACGGACAAGGCACCTTTACCTTTGCCAGTGGGGACAAATACGTCGGTGAATACAAGGATGGGAAAAGGAACGGTCAAGGTACTCTTACTTTTGTCAATGGCGACCAATATGAAGGTGAGTTCAAAGATAATAAACTAGATGGGCAAGGCATCTTCATATTTTCCAACGGCGACAAATACATTGGTGAAATGAGGAGTGGGAAGTTAACTGGACGCGTAACGATAAATCTTGCGAACGGCGACAAGTATGTCGGTCGGTTTGAGGACGATAAAAAGCATGGGCAAGGAACCTATAGCTTTGCAAATGGGAACGAATACGTTGGTGAATGGAAGAATGGCAAAAGGAACGGACAAGGCACCTTTACCTTTGCCAGTGGGGACAAATACGTCGGTGAATACAAGGATGGGAAAAGGAACGGACAAGGCACCTTTACATTTGCCAGTGGGGACCAATACGTTGGTGAATACAAGGATGGGAAAAGGAACGGTCAAGGTACTCTTACTTTTGTCAATGGCGACAAATATGAAGGTGAATACAAGGATGGGGAAAGTCTTGAACAGGGTATTTATAGCTATGCCAATGGTGACAAGTACGTTGGTGAATTTCAAGACGGTCAACGACAAGGTCAGGGAACTTTAACTTTTGCTAATGGAAACGAGTACATTGGCGAATTTAAAGACAATAAAAAACATGGCCTAGGCACATTTCGATTTGCTGATGGCAGCGAATACGTTGGTGAATTTAAAGACGACAAAATACATGGCCAAGGCACATTTAGCTTTGCTAATGGGGACAAATATATTGGTACGTTTGAAGCGGGCAAGAAGCACGGTCAGGGTACCTATGTATATAAAAGTGGGGATAAATATATTGGCGAATTTAAAAACGGAAAAAGGCATGGCCACGGCTCCTTTATCTCTGCCGAAGGAGGCTAAATATTTTATTTTTTTATTTCTATATAAGTGAAAGCTTGATTATTCTTTTTATAGAGAACGTTACCCTAGATGTCTAAGTGAGTTTCACTAATTGTTTTTGCCAAAGATTTAAAATTCTTTGGTCTCAGGTCGGGCAACGCGAACTCCATAATTGTGTGACGTTCATGACTTTTAATCGAACGGTCATATCTTTTGTCGTAATGCGATTCAAGAAGAACGTTTGCAAGAGATATCCAGTCTTGCTTCGCAATCAAATTTTGACATTCCTCTGCGACTGCATTTAATCCAGAGTTCTCCAGAAGCCGGAAAAGTGCAAACAATCCTTCCTGATTGGTTTTAATGTTAACATAATCTTTCAATAAATAATTGGCGCGTTTAGATCGATCGGATGTCACCAAGATCTGAGGTGAGTTTTGCATAGCTTTCCACAATGGGCTCGGAATCTGTACATTTCCAATTTTTGAGCTTTCTGCCTCAATAAAAACGGGATTTTCAAATTTAAGACTCTTAATTTTATTGCATAATAATGTTTCAAAAAGTTTTTGTTGTGGTTGTTCGATTCCTGGGAGTGAACCCAATAAACTTCCGCGATGACGAGCTAAATGTTCTAAATCAATTATATTCTCTCCCCTCTTTTCTAACTCTTCTAAGATTTTCGTTTTACCCGTACCTGTGCGGCCTGAAATAATAATGATCTTAAGTTTGTCGGATAGTGCCTCCAAATTACTCAAAACCTGAGAGCGGTAGCATTTATAGCCGCCCTCAAGGAGGGAGCACCGCCACCCTACTTCGGCACAGATAGTGGCAAATGATTTTGAGCGTTGACCTCCTCGGGCGCAGTAGAAGAGTGGATGGAATTCTTTCGGTTTATGTATAAGCGTATGATCTAAATGCTCTCTAATATTGGCCAAGACATAGCTGGCTCCTAATTTTTTAGCCTCAAAGGGAGACTTTTTATAGGTTCTTCCAACAATCTCATGTTGTTGGTCAGACAGCACATAAAGATTTAATGCGCCGGGTATATGGTCAGATTTAAACTCCCTAGGGGAGCGAACGTCGATTACCTGATCGACATCTGCCAGTTCCCAGTTTTTCACAATTCGTATTGGAACAGTCATGCTGTCGCATAGCAGGGGATTGGCGAGCTTTGCAAGTGAGTTACACTTCCGGCAACCTTAATTTATATAGTTACGGACTCTATCATATCTTCCTATGAATCTAAATAAATATGGGAGGAGTGAAAAAAGATGGTCGTCAAAATTGATGTGTGAATTTTGCTGCGTGCATCGATGGAAAATATAGCTTCTCAGCATGCCGTTATTGGATACGGCGCTTTTCCAACCTTTTGTGGCAATTAGATACCCTTCGAAACAATCGCGTCCAAAACCAGTTGTAGATCTAGCCGTGCGATGCACGGATAACGATCATCTTCTAGCTTCAAAATACAATTCCCAAGGCACATGCGGCAATCCATATCGTGATAGAGAAAAATTACATTATCAGGCATTGTTCGGTCATCATAAGGCACACTATCTCGCACATGTGCCGCTGTTGCCAAACAAATAGTCGGAGCTCCAGCCAGGACGCCCAAATGCATTATCGACGTATCAACTGAGACCAACAACTGTACGTCTTGCAGAGTAGCTGCTTTTTGCTCTAGGGAGCTCTCGTCTATCCGTACGCGGGGATCATCCAAGAGTTGTAAGAATTCAGGATTTCGATCAATGTCACCGGGACCAGCCGATAACAAAACCTCCATATCAACGGGTAGGGCGTTGAGCACGGTTTGAAAAGTTTTTACTGAATACTGGCGCTCTCTAATAACAGAAAACGGATGTAACATTGTGCGGGGATGATCAGATTTATTAGGTGGCGGCAAGACATCTGGAGAAAGACGCACCTTGGGCAGCAAGAGGTTTTCGCCGGTTATACTATTAGCTAGGCGCCACCATCGAACAAGACGGTGTTCCATCTTCTCAGGGACCCTAATTAAGGAGTGATATTGTTTTGAGTAGCGATGTAGCAAACGATCGTATTTGGGCCAACTACGGGGCTTGAGTGCAAACTTTTCCGGCGCACTTGTTGCACGAACCATTACATCATCGATTAACGGGTGACGCAGATGATCCGTACTTCCCGCGACGCGGACCCCAAGTGATTGTAGTTCCCAACACACTGATCGACGATAACTTCGATCTTTTAAGAATTTAGGATAGTCATACGCATGAACGGTTATGCCTTCACCAAATAAAAACGCTGCCTGAGCTGAGGCCGAACGGACAACTAGGTGTAAGGTTTCGCCCTTACGCAGAAGGGTCTGAAACCGTGCCACCATTAATCTGAACAAAAGGGTGTCCCCGATACCGCCGCTGCTTACTAATAAAACGCCAGCTGGATTACTTGGTGTTTTGAAAGAGTCTGGGCGCCAAAGCTCTAAATAATCTAAAATTTCGGTCAGCCGTTGTCCCATGAATACTTCCTAATTTAGCTTCTCAAAACTCCCTGCGATGAAATCCGCGTAAATAGCTTATTTCCCACGACAGTCGAGAGAACACTTCTTGAATATGATCTGCCCCCACGAACGATGCCAAGTTTTAAGTTAGAACCTTTTGCGAAGGGAAGACCCGATTTGGCCGTAGTCTCTCTGTGATGGAGGCAGTACCGGGCCTTCCCACTGCCCGCGTCTTCGGCGCCGCGCCCAGGCTTCGGCCTCGCGGTGGGTATCGAAGGTAGCGGTTGGGGTGGGGTGGTTGGTGCGGCATACTTGGACCTGCCAGCGGTGTGCCAAATCGGCATTCTGTCAGGGTCGGGCCGGTGTGGATGGGCACCTAAGTTACTGATTTAAAATGGAAGTCTTGGTGGAGCCGGACGGAATCGAACCGACGACCTCTACAATG
>DFRF01000079.1 GCA_002378125.1 Rhodospirillaceae bacterium UBA3470
CGTCTCTCCCGCCTTCAACCAAGGGGATCCGTCCTGTTTGTTTATTGGACCGGTAAAGGGGTGGAGCTTGCCTGCCGCGATGTCGTCACGAGCTTTTGCAACCATCGTACGGACATCTTCCGGAATTTTCTTGGAGAATGGTGCCATGGTAACCATGCCCTCCTTGATACCGTCCCACACATCTCCGCTCTTCCATGTGCCATCCATCGTGGCCTTGACCCGCGCGACATAATAGGGGCCCCAATTATTAATGATGGCTGTAAGTTGCGCATTTGGACCAAACTTGATCATATCGGAGGCTTGACCAAAGGCATGAATCCCCTTTTTCTCGGCGATTTGCATCGCAGCAGGTGAGTCTGTGTGCTGCATGAGAATATCCGCGCCTTGGTCGATGAGCGCATTCGCAGCGTCTGCTTCCTTGCCCGGATCGAACCAGGTAGAGACCCAAATTACCTTGAACTTTACCTGTGGATTGACACTCTTAGCTGCAAGATAGGCCGCGTTTATTCCACGAACCACTTCCGGGATCGGAAACGACGCTATGTAACCGATGGTGTTTGTTTTAGTCATCTTACCCGCGATCAAGCCGATTACGTGGCGTCCTTCATAGAAACGCGCGGAATAAGTAGACACGTTCTTGGCACGCTTATAACCCGTGGCATGTTCAAAGTTTATCTTCGGGAATTGCTTCGCCACTTTCAGTGTTGGGTTCATAAAACCGAACGACGTCGTGAAAATGATGTCATGACCGCCACGAGCCAATTGCTGAACGACGCGGGCGGCATCCGGGCCTTCAGATACGTTCTCGACGTGTTTGGTCTTAACCTTGTTGCCAAAGGCCTTCTCGACAGCCTTTAAGCCCTGATGATGTTCGTAGGTCCAGCCATGATCTCCAATAGGTCCAACATAGACGAAACCGACCTTAGTTTGCGCACTCGCAGCGCCTGTGATAGCTAGAGCCACGCCGATAGCCAAAGCAAATGACTTATAGAAGTGTTTCATTTCATTTCTCCCGTTTAGAAATTATCGCGCCTTCAATTCTGTCCCGTCTGTTTTACCTTTCTCGCTAAGAAGAGGCAAAGAATGGCTTCCCAAGGCAGGCGGGGGCATGAAGAGCTGCTCGTGTTTTATTATGCGATATCACTACCAAGACAATTATCGTGACTAGATAGGGAAGCATGGACATGTATTGTGCCTCGATTTCAAAACCCAACCCCTGGACGTGCAACTGGATCACTGTAACACCACCAAACAGATAAGCCCCAACTAGGGCGCGCCCGGGACGCCAGGCGGCAAATACAACAATGGCCAACGCGATCCAACCGCGTCCAGCTGTCATGCCTTCTACCCACAGTGGCGTTTGAATAATCGACAAATATGCCCCACCGAGCCCGGCACAGGCTCCACCGAACAGTATAGCCGCCATACGCACGGCAACAACGCTGTAACCAATAGCGTGAGCTGAATCATGGTTCTCACCAATGGATCGTAAAATCAGGCCTAAACGGGTTTTGTTCAAAAACCAAGACACGCCAATCACCAGTGCTACTGACAGATAAATCAACGGGTCATATGAGAAAAATAGCGGCCCAATAATGGGAATGTCGGAAAAGAGAAAAATGTGAACTTTCCCAAGAGCCTGGGTCGACTCACCCGAGTATCCTTGCCCCCATAGCGCTGCGAGACCGAGGCCAAAAATCGTGAGCGCCAATCCTGTGGCCACCTGGTTCGACAAAAGTATCTGGGTCAGCAACCCAAACAAGCTAGCCGAAAGAGCGCCTACCAAGGCGGCGGAGGCGATGCCCAGAATGTAAGACCCCGTCTCTAGTGTGACTGAAAATCCGGCGATGGCCCCCATAATCATCATGCCCTCAACGCCCAGATTGAGAACACCCGACTTCTCGACGACTAATTCGCCAATGGCCGCAAAGACTAACGGTGTGGCCGCAATGATTACGCCTTGCAAAACAAGAACGAGAAGATCCATAAGCCTACCCCGTTGCCCCAGCGGGCCTGCGCCCAGCCAAACAAATGCGAAAACCAGCCAACACGTCAATGCCAAGAAGAGAGAACAGGAACATACCCTGGAACACGCCTGTCACCGCACTCGGTAGATTCATCTCGATCTGCGCCGCCTCCCCGCCAATGTAAGTCAGCGCCATCACAAAACCGGCGAACAAAATACCAATGGGTGTCAATCGACCCAGGAAAGCCACAATAATCGCGGTGAAGCCATAACCGACAGGCAGGGCAGGTACCAGTTGCCCTACTGGGCCCGCCGCCTCAAATGTACCCGCCAAGCCAGCCAGTCCGCCTGAAATCATTAAGCACAGCCAGACCACCTTATTTTGGATAAACCCGCCAAAGGATGCTGCCTTAGGCGATTGCCCCATGACCTTGACCTGATAGCCGAAGATGTGACGCGTCAACAGCATCCAAGCGACAATGAGAGCCAAAATCGCGATCAAGAACCCAACGTGGGCCCGGGTTCCAGGAATAAGGATGGGCAGGGTTGCTGACTCGTTGAACAGCCGACTTTCAGGAAAATTTAGACCCGCCGGATCCTTCAAAGGACCATGGACCAGGACGCTAAGCAGGAGCACAGCCACATAGGTCAGCATCAGTGTGACCAGAATCTCGTTGGCATTGAACTTCGTGCGCAGAAACGCAGGAATAGCTGCCCAGGCCATCCCGCCAATGATCCCAGCCAAACACATGACAGGCAAAATCCAGAACCCTTCGACAGGATATAGTGCCGGCAATGCCCCGCCGACCAAAGCGCCAATGGTGAATTGGCCTTCCGCACCAATGTTCCAAACACCGGCGCGAAATCCAAAAGAAAGACCAATACCGATGAGAATAAGGGGCGTCGCCTTGACGATTATCTCAGAAATGGTGAATAAATCCGTCAATGGCGTAACGAAAATGATAGTAATTGCCCGCACGGGGTTCTTCCCAAGGATAAGAAACATTACCCCGCCAAAAATAATGGTGAGCGCCACGGCTATCACTGGGGTCAGGTACAGAAGATTTTTCGACATCTCCTTGCGTGGTTCGAGGCGGATCATGCTGGCGCCCCTTCATCAGCGTCTCCTAAACGATCGTACACGCCGCCCATGAGCAGACCGATTTCCTCGATGGTCTGACTACCCGTCGGTTTCGGTTCGGACAGTCGGCCTTCGGCAATCACTGCAAAGTTCGTGGATATGGCCATCAACTCCTCCAAATCTTGGGAAATCACCAAGATGGCTGCACCGTCCGCCGCCATGTCCTGAAGAGTGCGGTGAATATCAGCAGCTGCAGCGGCATCGACGCCCCAGGTCGGCTGCATGATCAAAAGAACCGTCGGCGCCTGCAAAATCTCCCGGCCAACGATGAATTTCTGCAAGTTACCCCCCGATAAGCTTTTGGCCGTATTATCGATACCAGCCGTCTTGACGTTAAACTTGGACACCACCTGGCCGGCGAAGTCCTGTGCAATTTGCAGATCCAAAAACCCTCTTTTTTCCATAGACTTGCGGGTGCGCGCTGAAAGAATTGTGTTTTCCCATAATGACATGTCGGAGACTGCTCCGTGACCCAGGCGTTCTTCGGGTACGGAGCACATACCCCTTTCACGCCGCGCCGTCGGACCCATGGTACCGATCGCTTCACCGTCTAAGCAGATCGAGTCCGCGACGGTTGTAATCTCGCCGATCAGGGTTTCCATAAGCTCTACTTGTCCGTTCCCGGCGACACCGCCAATCCCAAATATTTCCCCGGAACGCACCCGGAATGAAACATCGCAGATATCGACGCCAAAGGGATCATGACTGACGGAGGTCAGGTTGTTCACAACCAAGCGGTCTTTGCCAAGCTCATGCACCTGACGTTCAGCAAATTTGAACGTGGTACCGATCATCATCTCGGCTAAGCTCTTGGCCGTCTCCTCACGCGGGTCACAGGTGGCGACAACCTTGCCACCTCGAAGCACCGTCGCTTTTTCGCAAAGCTCTCGGATTTCCTCGAGCTTGTGGGAAATATAGAGAATTGAGCACCCCTCAGAGGACAGCTGTCTCAACGTCTGAAATAGAATTTCCACTTCTTGCGGGGTTAATACAGAAGTCGGCTCGTCCATGATTAAAAGCCGTGGTTTTTGCAATAGGCAGCGAATGATTTCGACGCGCTGGCGCTCACCAACGGAGAGGGAACCAATGTATCGCGCTGGGTCCAAGGTCAGCCCGTAGGCTTTTGATACTTCGACAATCTGTTCATCCAAATTGCTGCCAATGGCTTCCTTGTTCATGCCGAGCGCAACATTGTCGGCGACGGTCAGCGCCTCGAACAAGGAAAAGTGCTGGAACACCATTCCAATTCCCATGGCGCGCGCCTCGGATGGTTTGGCCGGTGCGTATGGTTTCCCATCGAACCGCATCTCGCCTTTGTCTGGGCGTTGGACGCCGTAGATTATTTTCACCAAGGTCGATTTTCCGGCGCCGTTCTCACCAAACAAGGCGTGCACCTCACCGGGCAGGATCGAAAACGTAACGTCATCGTTCGCCACCACCCCAGGGAAACGTTTGGTGACCCCTGAGAGATCAAGGAGCGATTTGTCGGTCATGAGCCCTTGTAGCCCTCTCTGTTTGCGGCAGGCTTCTCTGGGCGCCACCTTCTTGCAATCGTAGCAGAAAATCCGCGGCTAACGACACCGCGATCACCGCCGGCTCTTTACCGTCGAGCCGAGTCAGACCGATGGGTGCTTGCAGTTGTTCAATGTGTGCTTCCGAAATGCCGGCTTCGCGCAGCCGCTTCACAAACCGGACCCGCTTCGTCCTCGAGGCAATCACCCCGATATAACCAAAATCACAATGCTTCATGACCGTGTGACAAACATCGAAGTCGATGGCGTGAGAATGTGTCATTATCACATGCCAAGCCCCAGGCGGCGCGTGGCGAGCCGCATCAGCCGGATCCGTCGCAACTAATTTTGTTACATTCTTTGGAAAATCTGGGGGATAGCGCTCCGGATGGGTGTCCACCCAATAGATTTCGAACGGCAGATCGACAAACGCTTTTGTCACGGCACGACCAACATGTCCGGCGCCATATAGAAACAAATCCTGATTTCGAACATTAATGGGCTCAATAAACCAGTCTGAAATTAACGCGGCATCGCGGCCACAAGTGCCGGAAAGACATTGCCGAACATAACCACGGATCTCTAGCGGCCACGCGTCTTCATCGTCCTTGCGATGTGTTGCAAACCGCCAGGGTTGACCCGGCTTTATATGCCGCACGAGGAGCATGTCTTTGGAGCTGGTAATAGGCACATCGCAAAGCTCTGCTTCCCCCACGCGCTCAAAAAACAACTGGACAAATCCGCCGCAACATTGACCGAGCGCCGGACCAAGGGGAAAGTCGTGAACTTCCCGCCACCATTGTGGTTCCGTGTCCGCCGCAAAGAGAGCCAACAAATTCCTAGCGGTGCGAAGAGCACTCAATTCCAACGCACCGCCGCCGATTGTCCCGGAGAATGCGGTTCGACCCACGATCATGGAGCAACCAACGCCACGCGGCGTCGATCCCTCAGCTCGAATAATAGTGACGCGGACAGCGGAACGTTCTGCCTCCACCATCTCCTGCAGATTGGTAAGCCATTCCCATATCATAATGCAGTCTCTTCATTCGCCATGACACGACGCACGGCCGCAAGCACGCGTTCTGGTGTGGCCGGCGCATTCAATTGCGGATAGTGCGCATAGTCACCGGCAGCAGCAACGGCATCAGACAAGGCCATCAATGCAGATATACCCAACATCAATGGCGGTTCGCCAACGGCTTTGGATCGATGGATCGTCTGCTCCACATTCTCGCCAGGAGCCCAAATGTTGATCCGCATATCTGGTGGCCGGTCGCCCAGAGTGGGGATCTTATAAGTTGACGGCGCATACGTGCGAAGATGGCCCTCGTCATCCCACCAGAGCTCCTCTGTCGTCAACCAGCCGGCGCCCTGAATGAAACCGCCCTCAATTTGACCGAGGTCAATAGCCGGGTTCAAAGACTTGCCCACGTCATGCAAGATATCGACTCGGAGCATACGGTTTTCTCCCGTCAGGGTATCAATGGCCACCTCGGTGACAGCGGCCCCGTATGCGAAGTAAAAGAACGGCCGGCCTTTAGCCTGCGCTTTGTCCCAATTGATTTTTGGCGTCGAATAGAACCCGGTAGCCGATAAGGGAACACGCGCCTGATAGGCCTGGCTGATCAGTTCATCAAAAGACACTGCGTCACGGCCAACTCGCACCCGGCCAGGAAGGAATTCAACCTCATCAGGCGACGTTTGCCAGCGCTCAGCAGCGAAGTTTTGAAGCCGTTTCTTAATCTTTGCGCACGCGTCGGCTGTTGCCATACCGTTTAAATCCGATCCACTGGAGGCCGCTGTTGCCGACGTATTAGGGACTTTTCCGGTATGGGTCGCGGTGATCTTGATCCGATCAATGTCAACCTGGAAAGATCGGGCTGCTACTTGCGCCACCTTAGTGAACAAGCCCTGACCCATTTCGGTGCCACCGTGGTTCAGATGTATTGAACCATCATTATAGATATGAACAAGAGCGCCAGCTTGATTGAGAAAAGTGAGCGTGAATGAAATACCGAATTTCACCGGTGTAAGAGCAATCCCTCTTTTAAGAATATGGCTAGTTTGGTTCCATTCTCGAATTTCAGCGCGGCGTTTATCGTAGTTCGCGCTGGCGCGGAGTTCTGTGAAGATATCGTCAATAACACAGTCCTCAACGGTCATATCATAAGGTGTAACAGCGCGATCTTTAATCGCGCCTTTCGGATCATAAAAATTAGCGCGCCGCACCTCGATGGGATCTTTGCCTAGATAATGGGAAATCTCATCAATAACCCGCTCGATGCCCACCATGCCCTGGGGCCCTCCGAATCCCCGAAACGCCGTGTTTGAGACCGTATGAGTCTTACATCGATAGGACGTTATCTTCACGTTGGGCAGATAATAACTGTTGTCGGCATGGAACATGGCCCGGTCGCAGATGGGTACGGAGAGATCATAGGACATGCCGCACCGGACGGCCTGCTGGAAGTCAATGCCTTCGATCCGGCCGTTATTATCGAACCCTACCTCGTAGTCGATACGGAAATCATGACGCTTGCCCGTAATGATCATGTCTTGATCACGATCATAGCGAACCTTGGCGGCCCGACCTGTCTTTGAAGCGATTAGTGCCGCTGCCGCTGCCGGCAGATTACCATTGCTCTCCTTGCCGCCAAAGGCCCCGCCCATACGGCGGACCTCGACCGTGACCGCATTGTTTGCGAGATCAAGAACCTTGGCGATGGTATGTTGGATCTCGCTCGGATGCTGCGTCGAGCTATGGACGGTGACATCACCATCCTCTCCAGGCACAGCCAACGCCGCCTGGCCCTCCAAATAAAAATGTTCCTGG
>DFRF01000022.1:0-4666 GCA_002378125.1 Rhodospirillaceae bacterium UBA3470
CGGCGGTGGCGATGTTGCCGCCGATGACCTGCGTGTAGTTGCTAATCTTCTTGATGCTTTCGATGGTGCCGAGGACACCCGTCGAGTGGCCATGTGCCGTGTCGACCACGATGGCGTCGACGCCGGCGTCCAGGAGCGCCTCGGTCCGCGCCAGGCCGGCCTCGCCCACACCCGTTGCCGCGGCGATCCGGAGCTGACCTTTGTCGTCCTTCGTGGCATTTGGATGAGATTGTTCCTTCTCGATATCCTTAACCGTGATCAAGCCGACGCACCGGAACTCATCGTCGACGACCAGGAGACGTTCGATCCGGTGGCGATGCAGCAGTCGCTTCGCCTCGTTTCGATCCATACTTCCCTTGACGGTAATCAGGGGTTCGCGTTCAGAGTGGGCGGTCATCAACTCGCTGACTGGTTGGTTGGAGTTGTCGGCGAACCGCACGTCGCGGTTAGTGAGGATACCGACTAACTTCCCGTCATCTTCCACGACGGGGATGCCGGAAAATCCGTTGCGCTCCTTCATGGCCAAGGCGTCCGCCAAGGTCGCGCAGGGGTTGATGGTCAACGGATTTATGACCATACCACTTTCATATTTTTTGACTTTACGGACCTCTTCAGCTTGTTCTTCCGGTTCCAGGTTTTTGTGGATCACACCGATGCCACCAGCTTGGGCTAGGGCGATGGCCAGATTGGCTTCTGTGACCGTATCCATGGCCGCGGAAATGAGCGGAATGCCTAACTCAATGGTACGGGTCAGACGGGTCGATGTGTTCGTTTGTGTGGGCAGAACGTCGGACTTAGCCGGCACCAAAAGGACATCATCGAACGTAAGTGCTTCGCGGATATCAATCATGCCAACCTCTCAGAGGGGGTGTTTCAGGTTGACGCCGCATCATAAACAGAAGTGGTTGAATGCCAAGCGAGATAAGGCTTCCAGGCCGCAAGCCTTACTCAGCGCCGATGTCGCCGATGGGCGTCCCCCGAAAGCCCTGGGCAACCACATAGGATTCTGCCGAATCGCTCCGGCTGGCCGGCGGTTTGGCGTGCCGCACGGTCTTGAAATCGCGCTTCAACCGGTTCAGTAGGTCGTTCTCCGTACCGCCCTTTAAAACCTTACCCACGAAGGCGCCGCCGGGCGTCAACACCTGGCCGGCGAAATCCACCGCCACCTCAAGGAGACCTATGATCCGAAGATGGTCGGTGGCCGTGTGCCCGGTAGCGGCCGTCGCCATGTCGGAAAGGACGATATCGGCGGGGCCAGCCAGCACCTGCAGAAGACTTTTCAAAATTTCATCGTCAAGGAAATCGCCTTGCAGGAGTTCGGCGCCGGCGATGGCGTCCATCTCTTGGAGATCGAGGCCGACGACCCGACCTCGGTTGCTGCCATGGCCCAGCACATTCGTGCGCTCCACCGCAACCTGGCACCATCCGCCCGGGGCAGCGCCAAGGTCAACGACCCGCGCGCCTTTTGTTAGGAAACGAAACCGGTCGTCTAGTTCCGCCAGCTTGAACGCGGATCGAGATCGGTATCCGAGTCGCTGCGCTTCGGCCACATATGGATCGTTCAACTGCCGTTTGAGCCAGCGTGTCGAAGACGTCTTCCTACCCTTCGCGGTTTTCACCCGTGACGCCAGCGGTCGCCCGCCAACACGGGCGCCGCGTCCCTTGCCCTTAACGGCGGCGCGCGGCCGGCGGGTTCCTGGTTTTGGTGGTTTATCGGCGCTCATGAGCGCCATCTAGCAGATTTGATCCCTGGCTGCCAGTCCCGCTCAAGCCGCGTGGCGCTTCGACACCAGGATTTGGCTTTGCCGGTCTTCTTCGATCATCGCCATGATCAGGCCTTCGCGAATACCACGATCGGCGATCCGCACGTTTTTGATTGGCCAGCGTTTCGTTATAGCCGCCAGGATCGCACATCCTATGAGCATAAGATCAGCGCGTTCCCGGCCAATGCACGGCAAGTTTTCGCGAGCCAACGGATCCATGGTGAAGATTCGTGACGAATGCGAGCGGATATTCGCAAGATTGACGCTAAATCCGTCGACCCGCGATCGGTCATAACTTTGAAGGCCGAGATACAACGAACCGAGTGTCGTCATAGTCCTTGATGTGCCGAGCATCTGGACTTTGTCGGCTATAATCATTCCCGACACATCGTTTGCGCTATCGAACCTCGCAAGGTGCTCCTGAACCCGGTCTATGATGTCGGCGTAGCGTGACGCCTCGTCGATTTGCGTACCGTACTCGGCCGTCAGGGTAACCACGCCAAAGGGAAGGGAGATCATGTCGATCAGGTTGGGAGATTGGCTCGAAAAGCAGTCAATTTACATTATTTCCGTGCTGCCGCCACCGATGTCGAACAACAAGCCGTGGGAATAGGCACTGCGCAGCAGTGGGGCACATCCGGCCAATGTGAACTGCGCCTCTAATCGGGGATCAATCGTTTCAAGGCGCAGACCCGTTTTTTCCTTAATGATATCAATGAAATCATTGCCATTCTTGGCGCGCCGACAGGCTGCCGTCGCGACACCTTTGACGCGCCGGACGCCATGGTTTCGAATTTTTTCGGCGCAGATCTTCAGGGCGTCAACGGTCCGATCCATGGTGTCTTGTTGGAGGTTATCCGCGTCGGCCAGGCCGGCCCCAATCAGACGATACTTGAGAAACTGTCGATGATGGCGAAACCGGTGTCCGATGGTCGTCCGATGAGCATGCGGCAAGAATTGGTGCCCAGGTCGATGGCGGCGTAGGAGGGCAGTTTCGGTTCGCGCTTCTGAGGATGGCGGGCTCTTCCGAGGCTGGGATTGTGACGTGCCATCTTCCTCAAAATACCCTCTTTGTCTGGCCGCCCCAATAAAGCCGTTGTTCAGTTCTACGCCAATAATTCTCTGGATGCTAATATTTGCCCGGCAGGGCAAAGCGGCAATAGGGCAGAACCTTGCCTTTTTTACGTTTGCGGCTACGAATGAACGGATGGCACATATGGAGATTTCAAAGTTTGGCTGGATACAGCTTCCTTCACAATGACGAGGATGAAAGCGTGACAACAAAAATCTCTAATCTTGATGTATATATCCTTAGAGGTCCGAAAGACGAACGTCCTCACTGGGTGAGTAATTTCATAGTCCCCACGGCCAACGAGGTGCTCGT
Organism: Rhodospirillaceae bacterium UBA3470; assembly: GCA_002378125.1. Classification (GTDB taxonomy): domain Bacteria; phylum Pseudomonadota; class Alphaproteobacteria; order Rhodospirillales; family Casp-alpha2; genus UBA3470. Next base: position 3,148 of record DFRF01000022.1, read on the forward strand.
GCGCCTCCGTACTAACGACGGCATCCAGGGATTTGGCCTTGCGACCAGCTACACCAATGCGGAACCCATCCTGGAGGTGTTTCGAAGTGGCATTGCCGATCGCCTTATCGGCGCGTGCCCGCTGGCACCGGAACGCATTTACGAGGACCTTTTCTCTCTGACCGCAAGGCGTGTCGCCCATGAAAAGGGATGGGGGCGTGAAGCGTTGGTCCGAATTTCAGCTGCTGTCGATGTCGCGTGTTGGGACATCATTGGGAAGATGGCGGGCCTGCCCCTTTACCAGTTGTTCGGAGGTTATCGTGACCAGGTCCCTTATTACGTCACCTGCGCCTATTACCGTGATGGCAAAGATCTGATTGAACTTCGCGATGAGATAACTGAACTGAAGGAGCAGGGTCATAGAGGGTTCAAGGCAAAGGTTGGTGGATTGACCCTGGCTGAGGACATTGAGCGTCTTGGCGTCGTTCGGGACGTTATCGGTGATGACTGTGACCTCATGGTTGACGTTAACCGAGCCTGGAGCCTGGAAACGGCAACAGAGGCGGTCGAGGCTCTCATACCCCTAAAACCAAGATGGCTAGAAGAACCGCTTCGCTGGTGGGATGACCGCCGAGAGTTGAAGCTTTTATCTCAGCGAACACAAATTCCCCTGTCGGCCGGAGAGAGCGAATTGACCAGCTACGGCTGCCGCGCTGTCATTGAGGAACAGGCTATTCAGATCCTGCAGTTCGACGTGACCATGTTCGGGGGCTTCACCGAGGGCAGGAAGATGGCGGCGTTGTGTGAACTCAACCATGTCGAGGTCACGCCGCACCACGACTGCTTCATTCATGCCCAGCTTGTCGCCTCCACCCCGGCTGGCGGGTTCGTCGAGGCTTTCACTAACCCAGAGCGTGACCCGCTCCAGGCTGAATTGTTTCAAAATCCACCAACCCTCACGGAGGGGTGGCTAACCCTTAACGATACACCCGGACTTGGGTTGACGCTTTCGGAAGAGGCCATCGCCAAGTATGGCGAGCGCGTTATTTGAGTAATGGCGCCACTTTCCAGACACCGCTCAGTCCCGCTTCTTTAACCTCCGGGAACGCCTTCGCAGCATGAGGCCGGGGTCCTAATGGAGATTCTGTATCTTCGCACCAGCTTCAATCGTTGGCAGTGAGCTATTAAGCTTTTCGATGGCAAATCCGGCCGCCGCTTTGTATCCCGCCATGAACTCATTCCTTTCCGCCGGCGGTATAATTTCGTCGATGTCGTCAAACGCACCGCCGCACCTCTCGTCTACCATGTTAAGGAGACCGAAAGGGCCGGCACCGCGGTTCCGCAGGACCACTTCGGATATGGGACCGCACAGTTGTTTGTCGTAGACCGCGAGCGCGTCTTGTGTCACCCCATGTTCAATCAATGTCGCGCCCAAGACGCGGGCGTCTACGATGGCCTGGCTAGCGCCGTTCGATCCGGTCGGATACATAGGGTGAGCTGCATCTCCTAACAGAGCGACATTGCCGTCGATCCATGTCGA
>DFRF01000022.1:4943-5392 GCA_002378125.1 Rhodospirillaceae bacterium UBA3470
GCTGCATCTCCTAACAGAGCGACATTGCCGTCGATCCATGTCGACACTGGGTCGCGGTCGATCATCGCGTTCTGATAGGCGATATTCGCACTACGCAACAGCTCAGGAACGTCCAGCCAGTCGTAGGTCCAATCCTCGAAATGGTGGATGAATTCGTCGATCTCTACAGGCTCGAACCATCCGCTGCTTTGCCACCCATGGGAATTGTCCACCGTCACCTCGGCGATCCAATTTATGGCCGCTAGGCCGGTGGACGGATCGGGATGGGAAATTGGATAAATCACCATACGTTGGCTATGTGTTCCCAATCCGATAAAGGAGGAGCCTGTGCGGATTGGATTAGCAAGCGTTGTGCCGCGCCACATGATCGCACCGCCCCAATGGATTGGTGGTTGTTCAGGATGCATCTGTGCCCGCACCGCCGAATGCAGTCCGTCGGCGCCAATCAT
>DFRF01000019.1 GCA_002378125.1 Rhodospirillaceae bacterium UBA3470
AAATCCAGCAACGGGTAAACTGACACCACTTTCGGTGATGGCGACGCTTGAACGATTCGTCGCGCCGCTCACCGTCGGCACCTGACGAACGCACCCGACAGGGCTGAGTTCGGTCTTATCAACTGCATGGGCTTGACTGAGCGGGAATACGTATTAGGGCTAATCAACCGCTCAGATTTTCCTTATCCTGGCCTTTTGTAACCTGGTTCCAAGACGTTCATCACTAACGAGGTATCGCATCTTCCCGACGATGTGAAACACAAGGTCATTTGCAGCAACGCCAGACACCTTTACGGATTTAACTTAGACGGTGATCAGGGGCTTCAGGTCGCTGCCGACTGAGCACCATTAAATTGAGATCATGTAGACAAGGGAGGATGCTCGTGCGACAGACAACCCGCCTGCGCGAACTATTGAAATCCGGGAAGACACTGGTTGTCCCCGGCTGTTACAATGCTATGAGCGCCAAGATCCTTGAGAAAGTCGGGTTTCCGGCGGTCTACATGACTGGATACGGTACATCGCTGGCGTTGCTGGGCATGCCGGACGCCGGCCTGGCAACCATGAGCGAAATGCACGCTAACGCGCGCTATATCGCCAACGCCGTCGACGTGCCGTTGATCGCCGATTCCGATAACGGTTATGGCAACGCCATCAACGTGATCCGCACCGTTCGGGAATATATTCAAACCGGCGCGGCGGGCGTGCATATCGAGGATCAGATCATCCCCAAACGCTGCGGACATGTGGCCGGCCGTCAGGTGATCCCCATGCATGAAGCTGTAGGCAAGTACCGCGCCGCTGCGGATTCTCGCGATGAGATTGATCCGGATTTCGTTTTGATTGCCAGAACAGATGCCCGCGGCGCCCACGGCGGCAACCTGGACATCGCCATTGAACGAGCCAACGCTTATTTAGAGGCCGGTGCGGATTTGGCCTTCGTTGAAGGACCCACAGACAAAGATGAGATTGCGCGGATCTGCGCAGAGGTCGACGGGCCCGTGTTCTATAATCAGACGGGCATTTCGCCACGCCTCACGGAGGCAGAAATGAATGAATTTGGCATCGCCGTGACAATCCTGCCCGGCGCGACCATGCGTGTTACTCTCCGCGCAGTTTACGACTTTGCCGTCAAACTTCGCGACGAAGGCGTGATGACCGAGGCCGACTTCTTCGCCGACTTTCACGACCATCCCGTCGGCGATTTTCATACCTTCGCGGGCTTCAACCAGATTAAGGAGTGGGAGGAAGCCTATCTTTCCGAAGACGAATTGAACAAATACGCGAATTCGGTTGGCCACCAGCCGGGCGAAGATTGAAGAGGAAAGCAATGATCGGACGTCTTCAGGATCGGGTCGCGATCATCACGGGTGCTGGGTCGGTCGGTCCGGGTTGGGGAAACGGCAAGGCTACGGCGGTGCGGTTTGCTGAGGAGGGTTCGAAGATCTTTGCCACGGACATCAACCCCGAAGCCGCTGCAGAAACCAAAAAACTGATCACCGATGCCGGCGGCACCTGCGTAACTCATACCGCGGATATCACGAAAACCGAGGACGTAAAGGCCCTCGTCGGCGCCTGCATGGACGAGTTTGGCCGTATCGATATCCTCCACAATAACGTGGGAGGGTCCATGCCCGGCGGACCCGCGGACATGCCTGAAGACGTTTGGCAAGGCCAGATTGATCACAACCTCACGCACATCTACCTCATGTGCCGCTACGTGCTCCCTATTATGGAAGAGCAGGGCAAGGGCGTGATTATCAACATGTCGTCCACGTCTGGCATTCGATATTCCGGTCATCCTCATACAGCATACGCGGCAACCAAGGCGGCGATCATCCAGTTCAGTCGTTCCGTTGCCATTCAGTACGCAAAGAAGGGCATCCGATGTAACTCCATCCTGCCAGGCCTCATGCACACGCCCATGGTTGAGGCTCGCCTCGCTGGCCATCGGGCCGGCGGCGACGTTGACAAGATTGTTGCAGACCGCAACGCAGCTATACCCATGGGTTGGGCTGGCGATGGTCGTGACACCGCCAACGCGGCCCTATTCTTAGCCTCGGACGAGGCCCGGTTCATCACGGCGACTGAAATCATCGTCGATGGCGGCCGCTCCGCCGCCAGCCCTTACTGACCGATAATAGAAAAAGCAGCATGCATGCGCTAGCCGAAGCCCGGTGAAACCTATCGTGCTGATTTTGGTGCTTTCTGCGACGTGACTATAACGCTCACCTAAGGGCGTTATTTGTCAAAAGGCGGCGTTTCGCCGGCCGGCAATGGGACCTCAAAAGTGTTCAGGATACCGGAAATCACGCCATAATATCCGGCTAAAATGACCAATTCGACAATGCCTTCGTCACCCAATTCCGCGTGAGCGACGGCATAGGCGGCATCGCTGACCTGCTGGGTTTCCGTCAATTCACGGACAAAGGTATGGATTGCAGTCAGGTCCGAAGCAAAACCCGACAGCGGCGCTTGATCGTAAATGGCTTGGATCAGATCCGGGGTTACACCAACGCCTTCGGCAATCCGTACGTGTGCCCACCATTCGTACTGGGCCCGCCAATGTCTGCCCACAGTAAGGATAGCAACCTCGCGTTGAGCGTCGTTGAGGATACCTTCAAATCGCAAGAGCTCGCCCAATCTCTGGACCACCGCACCAGCGGCCGGGTGGTGCAACATGGCGTTGAAGGGACCACGCATAACACCGTCAGGATCTAAGAAAGCATCTAAGGACCGGCCGGTGCTTCGTTTTCCACCCGTGAGCGTTTCAAACAGAGCGCGTTGTTCGTTATTTAGATTTTTGACGAGCAGGCCGGGTAGTCGGGGCATGGTGGACCTCATGGTGTGTAATGCCGCTGGAAATTAAGAGAAACATCTGTACAGAACAATTAATCCTTCATACACTCTAGATAGTTAACGTTAACGTAAACGTTAACTAATGTAGCTTGTTATTTAAAGGTTTGTTTCGGGAGAGAGACCACGAGCAACCGGCAGATTACGTAGATACGACGAACGGACGTGGCAAGAGATTTCCTGCGGAAATCTTAGTTAAAGGTCGCGCTTATTTAGAAAATCGAGCAACATGAAACTGCAACCGGTTAATCTCGACTATAAGTCCATGGTCCGAGAGAGTTTTGCAAAACAAGGCCTGATGGACCATATCGGCGCGGAACTTATAACGGTACGGCCAGGCTTTTCGGAGATCCGCTTGCCTTACCGCAATGACGTTTCGCAACAGCACGGTTTGTTCCATGGAGGCGTTACTGCATCGATACTAGATACGGCCGGCGGCTACGCAGGCCTCTCCCTGTTTGAAGCCGATGAGGGCATCCTAACCGTGGAGTTCAAGATCAACTTGATCGCGCCAGCCATGGGCGACGAACTGATAGCGAGGGGCGAGGTCGTCAAGCCCGGCAAGTCCCTTACCGTGACGCGCGGGGAGGCTATTGTCGTCAAGAACGGGATAAAAACTGCCTGTGCTATTATGCAACAAACCCTCATGCGGATCGTTGATCGACCCGATGTTGCGGGATGAGTTGGCCGCTCCGATGTAAGCGGCTAATCTGACAGCAATCTTACTCAGGGACCTCATCATGATACCTAACGCCACTACCAGCCTTGATTTTGGCCTCGGTGAAACCGCTGACATGATGCGTGAATCCGTGCGCAGCTTTGCCGACAGTCAGATTATACCACTGGCTGCTGAGACTGATGAAAACAACGAGTTTCCCATGCAGCTATGGCCGCAGATGGGAACATTAGGTGTTCTCGGGATCACTGTTGAGGAGGAATATGGAGGCGCAGGCATGGGTTATCTGGAACATTGCATCGCCATGGAAGAAATAAGTCGGGCGTCTGCCTCCGTTGGGCTTTCTTACGGCGCGCATTCCAACCTGTGCGTCAATCAGATCCGTCGTAACGGCAACGCCGAACAGAAAAGACGATATCTGCCAAAGCTGATCAGTGGTGAACATGTGGGCGCGTTAGCGATGAGCGAGCCGGATGCCGGGTCCGATGTCGTTTCCATGCGCCTGAAGGCGGAAAAGAAGGGTGACCATTACATTCTCAACGGCAACAAGATGTGGATCACCAACGGCCCCGACGCGGATACCCTGGTAATCTACGCCAAGACCAACCCGGATGACGGGCCCAGGGGCATAACCGCCTTTCTAGTGGAAAAAAGCTTCAAGGGGTTCTCCACGGCACAAAAGCTAGACAAGCTAGGCATGCGTGGCTCCAACACCTGTGAACTGGTATTCAAGGATTGTGAAGTCCCGGAGGAGAATGTACTCGGTGAAATGGGCAAAGGCGTCAATATCCTCATGAGCGGGCTCGACTTCGAACGCGCGGTGTTGGCCGCTGGACCCACGGGCATTATGCAGGCCTGCATGGACGTGGTCATACCTTACGTGCGTGAGCGCAGGCAGTTCGGCGAGAGCATCGGTTCCTTTCAGCTGATGCAAGGTAAGCTGGCCGACATGTATACCACCATGAACGCCACCAAGGCCTACGTTTATGCAGTTGCGAGAGCCTGTGACCGAGGTCAAACGACCCGCAAGGATGCGGCTGGCGCTATACTCTATGCTGCGGAAAAAGCTACCTGGATGGCGCTGGAGGCAATTCAGTGCCTGGGCGGCAATGGCTACATCAACGAATATTCCACCGGACGCTTACTCCGCGATGCTAAACTCTATGAAATCGGCGCCGGGACATCTGAAATCCGCCGTTGGCTTATTGGGCGGGAATTGTTCGATGAGACAGCCTAGGACCAAGTAACGATGACAGGCGATAATCCTATTTTCATTGACCAATTCGGAACCGGTAGCGGTTCGCATGGCGTCAAAGGCCTGAAAGGGCCAATGAATGGAGAGCCAATGTGGAAGCTTGCCTGGCGGGGGCACGCCCCATTGTGGAGAGCGTTCTGGGTTTATTTCGTCATGGGCCACGGCGTCATTCTAGGCCTTGGATGCGGCGTGCTCGTGTTAAGTCTGTTGGCCGGCTTTATCGTCAATCCATCGTCCTCGACGTCCGGTATGGCGGGGTTGGCGATGGGTGGCACTATGATAAGCTTGGTTTTTCTGGTCTTCGCCGTTTGGGCCGTTGTTACAGTTTGGCGCTGTGCGAACAATTGTACCTTACAAATACGGGGCACCTATGCCCGGGCTCTCATGATTGGCTATGTGACCACGCTGGCGTTACCCATAGTCAAGTACGTAATTGGATAGAGTACAATATGGCAAACGACCGTTTGAAAATACCCGCCTTTAATTCGATGGCCATCGACGCCCAGCTTGGGATCAATTGTCCGCAGTTTTATTTCGAAATTGGCAAAGAGCCTTTCAAACATATACTTGGTGACGTGGTCGACGTAACAAACTTCGACGTCAACCTATTGCACCTGAGACCCGAACAAGGGTCATCCCAACGCCTTCAGCATGCCATTCCATAATTCTCAGATGCTTTAATGATTTTCCGATACTAGGGAGACCTCACATGCAAGAAGATCCTATTGTCATTGTCGGTGCCGCCCGTACCCCCATGGGGGGCTTCCAAGGCAGCCTGACCCCGTTATCCGCGCCAGAACTCGGAGGCTGCGCCATTCAAGGGGCAGTTGAACGGGCTGGTGTCCCGCCTGAGGATATCCAGGACCTGATTATGGGCCTATGCCTGTTCGCCGGCGTCAAGCAGGCGCCAGCCCGCCAAGCCGCGCACCTGGCCGGTATTCCGTGGGACGCGGGCGCGACCACGATCTCGAAAATGTGTGGTTCAGCAATGAAGGCGACCATGCTCGCCCATGACAACATACTTGCGGGTTCACATGACATCATGGTCGCCGGAGGCATGGAGAGCATGACCAATGCGCCCTATATCCTTCCGAAAGCGCGTGGCGGTTACCGCCTTGGTAACGGCGACACGGTCCGCGATCACATGTTCATGGATGGCCTGGAGGACGCCTACGACGAAGGCCGCCTCATGGGAACCTTTGCCGAGGACACGGCCGAGCATTATCAGTTCACCCGCGAGGCGCAGGATAACTATGCCATTGAAAGCCTAACCCGGGCCAAAAAGGCAGTCGAGGACGGTAGCTTCGACGACGAAGTCGTGCCCGTTACCGTAAAAACGCGGAAAGGTGAAACGATGGTCACCAGCGACGAACAACCATTCAACGCAAACATCGAGAAAATCCCCCAACTCAAGCCTGCCTTCCGCAAGGATGGCACAGTGACACCGGCTAACTCATCCTCCATTTCCGACGGCGCCGCGGCGCTGGTACTAATGAAGCGTTCGGAAGCAGAGAAGCGCGGCCTTACGCCGAAGGCATTGATCCATGCCCATTCTACCCATTCTCAAGAACCCAATTGGTTCACTACGGCACCGATTGGGGCGGTAAAGAAAGTCCTTGAGAAGACCGGTTGGAGCAAGGAAGAGGTCGATCTATTCGAGGTCAATGAGGCCTTCGCCGTAGTTGCAATGGCGGCCATGCGGGACTTGGATATCCCACACGATAAAATTAACGTGCACGGTGGCGCTTGCGCGCTCGGCCATCCGGTGGGCGCATCCGGGGCGCGGATAATCGTTACGCTCATGTCGGCTCTAGAAAAATATAATCTCAATAAGGGCGTCGCTAGCCTCTGTATCGGTGGCGGCGAGGCCACGGCCGTCTCGATCGAGCGGCTGAACTAAGCGCCAATGTTGTGCAGTGGCTGATCTCCCTAGGATTCGACATGGAACCCCCTTCGATTATTACTGCCCCCTCGTTGACGGCGAAAGGGTGTTCGTGATGGGCACCAGGAGGTTCGATTATGCCACCAACGTTATTTTCGACAAACCGGCGGAACATAAGCTCCATGCCTTCTGCAACATCGAAGCCGTTCAGTTCAAAGCGGATGCAACCCTCCCGAACGTCGTCCGCGCGCCCTATGTCGCCACAAATTTAGAGCAATTGGAGACCATTGCCGAATTCGTCGGTAAAAACTCTCAAAAAACACGACCGCCCACTAAAGCGATCATCTCCAATTACGTCGATCTGCGGATGGAAACCGAGATTGAAAGCACCGCCCGAAAACAAAGGGAGACCTGAAAATGCCCACCGTTTTCATAACCGGCGCCAATCGCGGCATCGGTCTGGAGTTCGTCCGCCAATACGGAACCGATGGTTGGACCGTCATCGCTACCTGCCGAAATCCCATCGCGCCAGGGCAGTTGGCAACCATTCCCGGCGACATCCAAGTCCACGGGCTGGACGTCAATATTCACGAGCAAGTCGACCGCCTGGGTCAAGACCTGGACGACACGGCCATTGACGTACTGATAAACAATGCAGGTATTTTTGGCCCACGCGGCATGAGCGCTGAGAACATGGATTACATCAAGTGGGAACAGGTGTTGCGCACCAACACTCTATCGCCGTTGAAGGTCGCGACGACGTTCGCCAAGAACTTAGCGGCAGGCCAGCAAAAGAAGCTGGTGACGATCTCCTCCATGATGGGATCCATCACGCAAGGAAATCGAGGCTCGGATTACATATACCGCTCCTCGAAGGCAGCGGTAAACATGGTAATGCGAAACTTCTCCGCCGACGCGCTCGGCCAGAATTTGATCGTTGCGAATTTCCATCCGGGCTGGGTGCAAACAGACATGGGCGGTTTGGGCGCAGCTATCACGCCTACCGAGAGCGTGATCGGCCTGCGCAAATGCATTGCCGGCCTGACTAAGGAAGACACCGGCAAGTACTTTAATTACGACGGCAACCCGATCGCCTGGTAGGAGGCATATGCAGCTCAACGAAGAACATATATTGATCCAGAATACGGCGCGTAAATTTGCCGCCAACCGTTTGGCGCCAAATGCCGAGGAATGGGACCGCAACGCCTATTTTCCCCGCGATGCCATTCGCGACATGGGAGACCTAGGGCTCATGGGCATCCTAGTGCCTGAGGAGTTTGGCGGCGCGAATGCCGATTTCATTTCCTACGTAGTTGCCTTGAGCGAAATTTCCGGCGGTGACGGCGGCACGTCGGTCACCATGGCAGTACAGGCCGTTGCCGAGACCTGCATAATGAGCTTCGGTACTGATGCACAAAAAGCCAAGTATTTGCCGAAATTAGCACAGGCCGAAATCTTGGGCGCCTTTATGCTGACCGAGCCGCATACGGGGTCAGATGCTGGATCCATCCGCTGCCGGGCGGAGAGGGTGGGTAATCAATATGTGTTGAACGGCACCAAACAGTTTATCACCACCGGCTCAAACGCCGATATCGCCATCACCTTCGCAATGACTGACCCAGCAAAGGGTTCACGCGGCATTTCGGCGTTCATCGTACCGACGGACACCCCGGGCTACCAGGTGGCGCGCCTGGAACACAAGCTGGGACAGAAGAGCAATGACACGGCACAGATTGTCCTAGAAGAAGTAAAAATCGGCCCGGAGAAGCTGTTGGGCGAAGAGGGGGAAGGCTACAAGATTGCGCTTTCTAACCTTGAAAGCGGGCGCATTGGTATCGCAGCTCAGTCAGTGGGCTTTGCCCGCGCCGCCTATATCGCCGCGAAAGCTTATGCGAAAGACCGACAAACCTTCGGCAAAGCGATCTACGATCACCAAGCCGTGGCCTTCAAACTCGCGGACATGGCCACCGAG
>DFRF01000161.1 GCA_002378125.1 Rhodospirillaceae bacterium UBA3470
TGCGGCGAGTAATATAAACCGTGCCCGTGAACGTTGCGACAACATCTCCATCACGGGAGAGATCCACGCGGTAAATCGCGGTGCGCCGCGATCGGGAAACTTCGTGTGCCTCAGCACGAATGCGATCACCGACTTTACAGCCGCGAATGTACGCCATGTGAGTATCAATTCCAACGGATACGGTCCCCGCGCAGTTCGCCGTTAGACCGAACGCCGTATCAGCCAGGGAAAACAAGCATCCGCCATGGGCAGCCTGAAGAAAACTGCGTTGATCCGCGGTAATCATCATCTCCAGAACAGATGACGTCTCATCAATGCAAATCAGCTCGATCCCTTGAGATTGGACGTAAGGATCATCTTCCAGAAGTGCCTGCGCCCTCGCACGCAATGCGCTCATGCGGCAACCAGTGGGTTGCCAAAACCGAGATCCCGGCGCAACCGGCCGCAGATCTCGCCATTGGTGGCTCCGACTTCTGCAGCGTCGACAATTTTGGCGAAGATGTTGACCTTGTCATCCTCTGCAGCACGCGTAAGCTCGTCCAGGGATTTAGCGACGATATCATTTGAACGCTCTTTCTTAAAGCGGCTCAAGGTCTCTAGGTGTTCCTCGATCAGCGTGCGGTCGGGCCGTTTCAATGATGCGACTGGGACCTCCCCCTCTTCTTGGTATTTGTTGATGCCGACCCAGGTTTGTTCGCCACTATCGATCTGATCTTGAAATTTGGCGGCCGAGACACCGATCATCTGTTGCACCAAGCCTGAACGTGCGGCCTCGAACATGCCGCCGGCTTCCGCGATCTTATCCATTACCGCGACGATCTTCTCTTCCATGTCGTTGGTCAGACTTTCCACATAGTATGACCCCGCCAAAGGGTCGATAACTTCCGAGAGGTAGGCTTCCTCTCTCAGGATGTTTTGCGTGGCAACCGCAATTTTGGCGGCCCCTTCCGTCGGAGTAGAAAGAACTTCGTCATAGGAATCGGTATGCATCGACTGGAGCCCGCCAAAAATGCCTGCAATCGCTTGCGTCGTCACACGGGCAATGTTGTTCAAGGGCTGCTGGCGTGTCAGATCCATTCCGGACGTCTGGCCGTGGAATTTGAATCGTTGCGCCTCAGTGCTCTTGGCACCAAGCCGCTCACGCACGACCCGTGCCCAAATCCGACGCCCAGCACGCATCTTCGCAATCTCCTCGAAAAAACTGATGGAGATATCGAAAAAGAAAGTAAAGCGGCGAAGGAATTTGTCGGGATCCATGCCGCGCGCACTGCAATCGTCAGCGAATTGGATGGCCGTTGAAAGCGTTAAAGCCATGGCCTCAGCTGGCGTCGCGCCGGCCTGCTGCATGTGCTGGCCGACTACGGAGACCGGGTTCCACCTCGGCACATGGTCATTGGCAAACGCTACGTGATCAACAAAGACCCGACGGGCACCGTGTAAATCTAGGCGATAGAACATGTGATTGGCGATGAAGTGCGAAATGAAATCGCTTTGGTTTGATGTCCCGGTGACCTGATCCCAGGGCACATTGCGCCGTTTCGCGGTAGCCAGTAGGAACGCTAGAAGCGTGAACGGCGATGGGTCATTGAGCGCGATAGACATACCTTCAATAGGCACACCATTGAGGCAGGTTTCCATGTCATCGACAGTATTGATGGTTGTCCCGCAGGTGCCGAGCAACAGGGGATCGACCTGGTCGATATCATAGCCTCGATAGACGGAGTTGCAGGGAATCATGCTCAGTGCGGTGGCGCCAGCTGCGACGATCTTACGCATGCGTTCGTTGTATTGTTTAGGCGTCGCGAGGCCGATTAACTGGCGCTGGGACCATGCACGACCCCGGTGCATAGTGGGGTAAATGCCTCGCGTCCAAGGCTCTTCACCGGGAAAACCCAGGTCATCCATGTAACTGTCACTGTCCCAGTCATCTGGCGTATAGATAGGTCTGATCTCAATGCCGGAACGGTTCTGGCGATTGCTATCATCAGGAAGCTGCCTATCATAAGCGACCCGCCATCGGGCTTCGGCGTCCTGATGCAGGCGATTGTCGCTGTTGTTACTCATGATCGGAAATATGCCCCCCTCTGCGCTCAATTATCAACGACGCGATCCGTCCGACGATGTCATCTCGCGATGACCCTGGATGAAAAACCGCATCTACCCCAGAATCTTCCAGCAGGCCGATCTCGTTTTCGGGGATGATCCCGCCAACGACGACGGAAACATCATCCATCCGCGCCACTCGCAGTGCTTTCATCAATTGTGGCACCAACAGATGGTCGGTTGCCAGAGAGCTGATGCCGATCACGTCTACATCCTCTTCCATGGCCTGACGTACTACCGTTTCGATAGCCTGCCAGGGCGCCGTATAAATGACATCCATGCCCGCGTCGCGGAGAAATCCTGCAACCAAGCGCGACCCCCGATCGTGACCGTCCAGGCCGATCTTAGTCACCAGCACCCGAGCCGGACGGCCCAACACTTTGTTAAAATCAGGTGCTGCAACAAGTACGGGCGTCGCCTCGATCATGGACACTCTCCATAACGCAAGCTCTGAACAAAGGATTTGGCAATATCATGTGGTTGATCTCCGTCGGAACGGAACCAATTGGGCGACCAGTTCATAGCGCCTAAAATCAACAATCGGACATGGCGGACATCGAGAGACGCGGCCAACGGCAAAGCATCAATCAACGAGGTAAAGATGCGCTCGTAACCGTCACGTAATGCGATAAATCGCGTCCGGGCTTCGACATCTTCACGTGGTGGAACTTTGATCACAACCCGGACATAATCACCACCCCCCAACAGCGCTTGAAGATGCGCGGCCATTGCCACTTCGAGGCGCTTCCACGGTCCGGATTGCTGCTCAAGGGCTGCTAGAACCGCTTTGGAAATCCAGCGAATTCCCTCCTCATGAACAGCCAGCAATAAATCTTCCTTCGAGGGAAAATAATAATACATCGACCCAGCCTTCATTCCCGCGGCGGCAGCGATATCGCGCATGGACGCGGCATCATAACCGGCCTCGGCAAAATGCCTTGCTGCCGCATCCAACAGTTGTGGACGCTTGTTGTCTCGGGGCGGAGATTTTGTGGCTGTCACGGTCGCCGCGGCAATCATTGTGAGTAGCTCTCATTTGTCAGGAACTTACTCTAACTAACATTTGTTAGTTGAAAAGAAAAGTCTTAAGATGAGATCCACCTTGTTTGACATGCCAGATAAGCCCAGGCATTGAGGTGCGATTGATCACCCTCAGACTTCAACGCAGGTCCCCACATGTCTCTCTCACGAACCGCTGCCCGCCAACACATCCACACCCGAAGCATTGAATGCCACGGATACCTTCGCGAAGATGGATTGTGGGACATAGAAGGGAGCCTGATGGATCGAAAGAGCTATTCTTTTGATAACATTGACCGCGGCGGCGTCGCCGCCGGCGAACCGATACACAGCATGGTCGTGCGCTTGACAGTCGACGAGGACCTCGTGGTTCGGGAAGCCGAAGCCTTCACCACAGCCTCACCATACGTTATCTGCGGCGACGCAAACTCCAACGTGCCGAAGCTAGCGGGCCTTCAGATCGGCATCGGCTGGCGCGCCAACGTCAAAAAAATCATCGGCCGGACGCATGGGTGCACTCATATCCGCGACCTGATTATGGGTCCGGTGGCGTTGACGGCATATCAATCCATCATTCCGTGGCGTAATCGAAAATCCCAGCATCCGCCCGGTGAAGAACCGGCCATCCTCGGCACCTGTTACGCGTATTCAACCGATGGACCGATCGTTGAAAGAACCTGGCCTCAGCATTTTACAGGCGAACGCTGAAAATCCGTCCCTAATTGAAAGTCCGTCAAATCAAAACTGGAATCAATCCTTTGATCCGAACGGCATTCAAGAAGCCGCTGCCTTTGGCCAAATCATGGAAATATGTGACAATGGAAACGCGAACGCCGGCCGTAAGGCTAGAGTTGCGAGGGCGTTGATCAATTGCTGCACACAAAACGTTTAAATTGACGCTCTCATAGATGTACGTTTCATCAATCCTCTCCCAGTGCACCTCTTCCAGACGCATACTCGTGCGACGGCCGTTTACAGTAATGTTCTGGCCAACCGGTTCTTCATCCTTCGGCCCTGCTTAGCAAAAATTTTTACCACCATACCCAAGGTCAGCACCCCATGTGATCAGCATCTCGAGATCGCAATGTTCACTCGAGCCATCCCATTCACCCGAAAAATCGCTGCGGCTATAAATTAAAGCCGCGTCACGTCTTGTTCACTCACAATTTCATACGATTGTACACGAGATTATTTTACACGCATACGTTTGCCTGGTGTTAATTTGGTCTGATTTTCAACCTACGTACAAAATTTGTTACATGGACCCGGCCACGCCATCATATCTTCGTGCAAAGGCGTAAAAAGATTGTCTACCTATGGGCATTAGACCAATATTTGTTGTATGAGCGTTAAACTGCAGTCACCTGTCCTAGAGCGCTTGGGGCCGCCCCATGACACGGACAGACGTCGGTGCGAATGGCCTGGGTGTCGGGAGAACGGCCCACATCGAGCACCACGTTCGCGTAAGGAATTCAATGAATTCCGCTGGTTCTGCAAGGCTCATGCTGCAAAATACAATAAGGCTTGGAACTTCTTCGCCGACATGACCGACGACGAAGTTGAAGCCATCGTCCGTCATGACACAGTGTGGAACCGCCCTTCCTGGCCCATCGGAACGGGCCCTGCTGTCGACGCCTTCATGCGCGGCCACTTCAAGGACCCGTTTGGCGCCTTCGAAGGGAATAAATCGGAACAAGAACACCCCCCCGGCGAGACACCGGGTACGGAGTTGGAAACGAATGTCCAGAGGGCTCTTGCAGTCTTCAACCTTGAAATTCCATTACAGGCCGCCGACGTAAAGCGTCGTTACAAGGAACTAGTGAAACGTCATCACCCAGATGCCCAGGGCACAGTCGAGAATTCCGACGACCGTATCAAGGAGATCAATCATGCATATGCGGTCATACTGGAGTTTTTGAACGCCTGACATCTCATAGCCTCGCCTTGACTGGGTCAGTTATAAACCCTAAACCGACGGGTCCCAATTACCGACCAAAACGCCTGCGCTCCCTCTAGACACGGAAGATTTGCCATGAACGCCGTTATCGATACGACCGACAACCTGAAACTCCAAAAACCCGACATCTCCGTTTCGGTGCGTAAGGTCTTCGGGATTGATATCGACATGGATGTGCCAGCGTTCAGCGATCCCGATTCCCACGTGCCGGACGTAGACGAAGCCTATCGGTTCGATCACGACACTACGTTGGCGATTCTGGCTGGGTTCGCTCACAACCGCCGCGTGATGATTCAAGGCTACCACGGCACAGGTAAATCAACCCACATCGAACAGGTAGCGGCGCGTCTAAACTGGCCGTGCATCCGTATCAACCTGGACAGTCACATCAGCCGGATCGATTTGATCGGCAAGGATGCCATCGTGCTCCGCGACGGCCAACAGGTGACAGAATTCCGCGAAGGCATTCTGCCTTGGGCACTGCAGAACCCGACAGCACTGGTGTTCGATGAGTACGACGCCGGCCGTCCCGACGTCATGTTCGTGATCCAACGCGTTCTCGAGGTCGAAGGGAAGCTGACCCTTTGGGACCAAAACCGAGTTATGCGCCCGAACTCCCATTTCCGCCTGTTCTCAACCACCAACACGGTCGGTTTGGGCGATACTACAGGCCTCTATCACGGCACCCAGCAAATCAACCAAGGCCAGATGGACCGTTGGAACATTGTCTGTACGCTGAACTACCTGCCGCACGACTCGGAACTGGCAATTGTACTCGCCAAAGCGCCCGCCTACGACACGAAGGCGGGCCGCGAAACGTTGAGCGCCATGGTTGACGTTGCGGAACTCACCCGTACGGGCTTCATGAACGGCGACATCTCTACAGTCATGTCGCCGCGGACTGTCATCACCTGGGCGGAAAATGCTGAGATCTTTGGTGATGTCGGCGTCGCGTTCCGGCTCACATTCCTCAACAAGTGCGACGAGATCGAACGTCCGGTGGTGGCTGAGTATTATCAGCGCTGCATCGGTAAGGATTTGCCCGAATCCGCGGCCACAGCCGTCCTGCAATAACTCTTACCTTAGCCACCCAAGGCCGCCGAGAGGCATCAATGTTACGCAAGGAAGAGACGAACGAACTGGTCAAGAGAGTAACGGCCGCCTCGCTCAAGGCGATCGCCGCGAAACCCGAATTAAATGTAAAATTCGCACCCGGACAATCCAGCGCAACTGCCGAAGAGGCCGTCTTGCCGACGCCCGTCGGCACTCTCGACGAGGCAACATTGACAAAACTACGGGGTGCGGCCGACGCCTTGGCCTTGCGCCTTCGTTACCACGACGCGGAGGTTTACCGCGAGCACATGCCGTCGGGTCCCGAAGCACGCGCCGTTTACGAAGCTATTGAACAAGTGCGCTGCGAAAGCCTAGGCGCGCGGAGATTCAGCGGTGTTGCCGAAAACCTGAGCGCACTTTTGAATGAGAAGTGTAAAGCCAAGGGCCTGGGTGCGGTGACTGAAAAGAACGAAGCACTGTTGCCGGAAGCCGTCGGCCTACTAATACGTGAATGCCTGACCGACGAAGCCGCCCCCGATAGTGCGAGCGGCCTTATGAATATCTGGCGCCAGGAGTTGGAACAGAAAATCGGTCAACAAATCCGAGAATTACGTGCCTGCCCTGCCGATCAGGCCAAGTTCGCCGACGTAGTCACGGACATGATACGCAACTTGGATCTTTTAGATGACGAGACGCAACCGCTTGAGTCCGAGGACCAGGACGATCACGAAAACGCCCAGGACGCCAGTGACGAAGCCGATGAGGGCACGGACACGGAAATGGGCGACGAGTCTATGATGGGTGGCGATGCCGGCGATATAGAAATGTCCGACGATGGTGAATTCGCCGATGGCGAGGAAGAACAGTTTATGGGCGGTGAGGGCGAAGAAGAACCCGCCGGGCCCAGCCGTTGGAACGAACCGTGGCAGCGTAACGGCCAGAACACCAATGTCCGATATGAACCGTTTACCGCCGAATACGACGAAATCATTTTCGCGGATGAGCTTTGCGACCCCGAGGAACTAACCCGCCTTCGCCATCAATTGGACCAACAACTCTTGCATTTACAAGGTGTCGTATCCCGCCTCGCAAACCGATTGCAGCGACGCCTCTTGGCCAAGCAGACCCGGTCTTGGGAATTCGACCTGGAAGAAGGCATTCTGGATGCCGGACGTCTGTCGCGCGTCGTCGTTAACCCGACCCATCCGCTCTCCTACAAGTTGGAGCGCGATACGAATTTCCGCGATACCGTTGTGACGCTGCTGGTCGACAATTCCGGCTCCATGCGTGGGCGGCCAATCACGGTGGCCGCTATGTGCGGCGATATCCTGGCACGCACGTTGGAGCGTTGCTCCGTGAAAGTGGAAATCCTCGGCTTCACCACCCGTTCATGGAAGGGAGGCCAGGCCCGCGAGAAATGGGTGGCCGACGGCAAGCCCAAGAACCCAGGCCGCCTAAATGATATTCGGCACATAGTCTTCAAAGCTGCTGAACAGCCATGGCGCCGGGCCCGCAAGAACCTGGGTCTTATGTTGCGCGAAGGATTGCTGAAGGAGAACATCGATGGTGAGGCCTTGCTATGGGCCCATCAGCGTTTGCTCGGCCGGCCTGAACAGCGTCGCATACTTATGGTCATCTCTGACGGCGCCCCTGTAGATGATGCAACCTTGTCGGCTAACCCCGGCAACTTCCTAGAACGGCATCTACGCGATGTCATCGAATACATCGAGACCCGCTCCGACGTAGAACTGACCGCCATCGGTATCGGCCACGATGTGACCCGTTATTACCGCCGCGCGGTAACGATTGTCGACGCGGAGGAACTGGGAGGCACCATGATGAACCAGTTGGCGGAATTGTTCGATGATGATACGCAGGTCCGCATGTTCGATCGTGCTTCGTAAACCGGACTTGTTTGATTTGCAAATACGGTCCGCCAATCGTCGGAATTACGGCAGCGATCTCAACGGTGGTAGATTGCAAATCTGACTTCTGTTCGGAGTCAATAAAGACGTTTTCAGGTTCATCACGGCACAACTGATTTTTCTTGATGCCGTGCCACAAGGCACAAACACTCTCTGTCAGAACCGGTAATCGATGGTTGATAAGGAATTTTTTCGGAGGCATCAGGCTCAAGGCACTCAAAGCTCATCACGCCACGGTCACCAGCATAGAAAGAGTTGAACCAATAGCAGCTTCAACCAAAATTTTTAGTGCAAAAAGCTGTCGCATTACGGTCTTCCCTCAGTTTGAACGCACTGTTCACTCTCCGAGCGTTCGGTTTGCTAGATTAAGAAAAGGGATAAGGTATGGCCATTGCAAGACACAGATATGAAGCGGCGTGAATAATCTGATAAAAAAAGTTGTGGATGAAAGCCTATTGACCCTCCGATCCGGACATCAGAAACACCTGCCGAACCAAGGGAACGGTAATTTCCCGGCGCGCCCTCAAGGATTGCCGATCCAATCGTTCCACCAAATCGCGAACCGCATCAAAGCTACGCTCCATGCGCTTCACGGCGTAATCCACCACATCGGTACCGACACGCAGCTGGCGATCGGCGAAATGCTTCACCAAGACTGCCGCCAGAAGTTCGTCATCAGGTGAGCCGATGGCCACGGCCGGCGCGGCGTTGATCCGCGAGCGAAGATCGGCAAGGTCAATGCACCACTGCGATGGCGCCGTCCGCGCGCTCAACAACAGGTGCCCCCGGCCTTCCCGCACCTGGTTGAAAAGATGAAATAGCGGCTCCGGTTCACCTCCGTCAAGGTAGCTATCCACATCTTCCACGATCCAACCGCCAGCCGCTTCTTCGGGGTCACGCGCGCGGTTCTCAGCCAACGCGGTGTGGATCAGTATCTGAGCACCGACGCGCCGGCCAAACACTTCCGCTAGATGGGTTTTACCGCAACCGGCCGGACCATAGATGATCAGGTAGGGCGACGGCCAGTCCGGCCAACGGTCCACCCAGGCAACGGCGTCGCCATTGCACGGCGCAACGAGGAAATGGTCATCCCCGTAGGCAGGTCGAAACTCGAACGCTAGGGTAAATTGCCGAGGTTCCCTCACGCGTCTATCTTATCCGTTTCCGAGTGGTCGCCACCATAGAGCGGACTGGTCAGATATCGGGCGATAGCAAAGCGGGCCAGGACACCAATGACGGCTGCCACGGGGACCGCCAACAGAACGCCCGTAAACCCGAACAAGGCGCCGCCCGCCAACAAGGCAAAAATGATCCAGACGGGGTGCAGGCCGACGCGATCGCCGACCAGTCTGGGGGTGAAAACATAACTTTCCAGCGTCTGTCCAACTAGAAAAATAGCCGCCACAATGACGATGGGTACCCATTCGGAAAACTGGAACAAGGCAATTACTAGCCCAATCGTTAAACCGACCGCTGCTCCAACGTAAGGGACAAACGAAATAAATCCGGCGCCAAATCCAACCAGCAATCCCGATTTCAAACCCACAAATGTTAGGCAGATGCCGTAGAAAAGGGCTAAAACAAAACACACCGATGATTGGCCACGGACGAACGCCGCCAGGGTCTCATCAATAGCGAGAGCCTGTTCATGAATCTCCGGTTGCGCACGCCTAGGCAACCAGGAATCGATCTTCGCTGTGATCAAATCCCAATCGCGTAACAGATAAAATGCCACCACTGGCGTGATGACCAGCAAGGACAACATATTGAAAACCGCAACGCCACCACTCCAGATATTGGCAGCCACCTTGGTCACCCACTTCGCCGCGTTAACTGCGAAATTCTTCGCGGCTTTACGAATATCGTCCATGGTTTCAGGTGGCAACTCGGCGATGATGCCCTCAAGCCAAGGCAAAGCCTCCATGCGCAGGGTTTCAACAATATTCGGAATCATTTGAAACAGATCAACCACCTGGCGCTTAAGAAGCGGAAACAGCGTGATCATGAGTGCCGCAACAGTCACAAAAAATGCCAACAGAATTAATGTAGCCGCGATGGTGCGCGAAAGTTTGTGCTTCTCCAACCAATCGGCCAACGGGTCGAGAAAATAGGCAATGGCCATACCGGCCACAAACGGCAGGAGGATGCTGCTCAGCGCGTGAAGCAGCATCCCGAACACGACGAAGCCTGTAATCCAGAACAAAGCTTTTCGTTCGCTAGTCATCTGTTCTCCATGCCGACACTCCTCATCGACCTCCCTCGATCTGGCTGGCACGGCCTGTCCATCCAACTACATAGGTCGCACCGGACACCACGGTTGTGAGGCCCGTGGCGTAGATCAAGGGGTCGCGTACCGCCGTTGCATCGAAACCAAACGCCTCCGAACCAACGATTGTAACCCCCAGGATCAATTGGAACACTGTGTTCACCTTGGATACCATTAACGGCGTCATTTCCAGCGATTGGGTCAAGGTGTGAAACAACAGCGCACCGCCGACAATCAAGGCGTCGCGAAACACAACCAAAATAACCAGCCACGTCGGCAAGAAGCCCTCGTGGCCCAGTGCGATGTAAACAGACACTAAGAGTGCCTTGTCGGCGATTGGATCCAAATAGGCACCAAGCCTGGTCTGCATGTCGAACCGCTTGGCAATGATGCCGTCCACCGCATCGCTGATGGCTGCAGCCAGGGCGACCCAGAACGCAGCCTCCATAAGCCGATCCAGGATCAGCCATATGATCACCGGGACGGCGCATATGCGCGCCAAGGTCAACAGGTTGGGAATATTCATACCAGGCCCCCGCGATCGCGCTAGCTAGGACTTGCCCAGTGGAGCAAGCCCGGCTGGGTAGAGCACCCATTCATCATCTTCACGGACCATGGTTAGGTCGGTCTGCCCCAGCGCAGTCTGAAGCTGTTCCGGTGCCCCTACGTGATGCAAATTGATCCGCACCTCATCGAGGGATATCAGTACCATCTCCATCCGCCGTATGACCGAAACGGAACCAAGGCGTTTCTTGACGTTTAGCCAGTCCCTGAGACTTGCGATCGGCACGGTCACCGCGCTGACCCATTCCCCATCATGGTCCAGGAGATTCTCGTACTTCCAATCTTCCTCCAACTTCGTCGCCACGGCATCCACAGCGCGCAACATCAGGGCCTGCACGTTTTCGTTCGATGTCAACGGCAATGCCACCAAATCAGTCACTGGTTCCTGACGCGATGAATACCGGGTGTTGGAGATTTCCAGGCGCTGGTCGCCGGATTTCGGGTCTTGGCCGATGCGGGCATAGCTGACAACC
>DFRF01000228.1 GCA_002378125.1 Rhodospirillaceae bacterium UBA3470
TTGGTGTAGTCGCCAGCGCCGAAGGAAAGGCGTTTGACCCGGGTGCCGGCGGAGGCAATGTCGTGGACGTTTGCAACGCCCTTGCCGGTCTCGATGATTGGTATGATGTCGATGCCGCCTGCGGGCAAACGCTTCTCGCGCTCTAATTGACTAACAACCCAGTCAACAGAACGAAGCTGCGAAGATGTTTCCACTTTAGGTAAGACGATACCGTCTACGCCCTTGGCAACTACAACGAGTAGATCGCCAAAACAAAAATCAGTGTCGTAGGCGTTAACGCGAACATACCCAAGGCCAGACCGTTCGCTTTGCAGAGCATCGACGACAACGGCGCGTGTTGCCACCTTTTCGGCAATGGCTACTGCGTCCTCCAAGTCAAGGATCACCGCGTCGGCCTTCAGGCAGAGGGCCTTCTCCACTCGACGCGGATGGTTTCCAGGTGCGAACAAGAGCGTGCGGAAAGGACCGGTATGGGAGGACGACATGGAATGCTCCTTGCAACAACTAGACGCCGAGGTTGTTCAGTTTCTCGGGCAATTATTCAATCTCCCAGTTGGAAATCTCATCGCGATGAAGAGGAAGATCATAAGGTGGAACATACACCCGGGCCTGCGCCTTGTCATCCAGTCGGGACTTGCCAATCCATGTCCTTTTCAAGCGGGTATATGGGCCGCTGGTAGCCATCAAAGGTGAAGTTAGAGAAGACGTTGGAAGTTAGCCCCGGCGCATCCACCTCAATCACTTGCTCTGGTGGGAACCATGGCAGGAAGCCAGCTCGGAAGTGGCCGCGGGATTTCACCAAGACACTTCGCGCGTCCTCAATCTTCAAGCCAAACATCCGGAAGAATTCCGCGTCGCCGCATTGCTTCCGCCGAGATACGACGATTAGGTCGACGCCCCCCACCTTCAAATGCGCTGATGGGCCCAAGTCAACCGTTCGGCCGGCGTAAATACCTAACGTACCGACGCAAACACCATCGTGAAGCCCGGCGACTTCGGCGTCGAACTCGAAGCGCTCGGAAAATTCGTTCTCCGACGTTCGATTGAGGACCGCCGAGAAATGGTTTCCCACGCCCAACTCGTGGGCTTCCGCTGCCAGGGCCTTGTCATAGAAAATGCCGGCGTAGCAACCCTGTACATTCGCCGCAACAAGGGCGCGGAGCAGATGTGGCGTATTGCCGCGTCCGCCACCGCCCGGGTTGTCGGCGCAATCGGCCATGATCACAGGGGGATAGCCGGTCTCCTCGCCGCAGGCCTTTGCTTGGGCGACGGCATCGGGAATGGACGTTAGGGAAATGGTGAAACGTTCTCGGCTGTCCCAGGCCCGCCGCGCAATTTTCTGGGCGAGAACCTCGGCGGCAGCACGGTTGTTTCGTCCGGTGACGATCACCGCGAGGCCATTCTCAGGAGTGTTGCCGTAGGCGAAGCCGGCCAACAAGGAGACGTTGGCAATGGCGTCGTTCTTACTTTCCTGGCCGTAGTTGATCAGGTCCGCGTATGGCCCACGAGCCGACAGCAGGGTTACCGGCGGTGAGACCATGGGAACACGGATGAACACGGCCTCTGGTTTCATACCATCGAACATTTCCATCATTAGGTTAGCCGCTTCGGCAGCGCGCTCCCTTTGGTCCACGTGCGGGTTGGTGATATAGGAGACCAGGATATCAGCCTTCGCCACCATACGATTGGAGATATTCGCATGCAGATCGAGGGTTGCGATCAATGGTGTGTCGAGGCCGACCACGTCGCGGACCATTTCCAAGAGTGCGCCGTCGGGGTCGGTGGATTCTGTCGAAGTCATAGCGCCGTGGGCGGAGAAAAAGACGCCGTCCAAAGGGAGTGCCTTTTCCAGGCGGGACCTCATCTCGGCCATGGTGCGTTCGAAAAAGGCATGGTCTACAGGGCCGCCGGGTTCAGAGCCGGTAATAAGTATGGGCACCGGTTGCCAGTCGGCGCCTCGGTCGTTCATTTCGGCGACGAAACCGGAAAGCTCGGCGGCCGTGCGGGGGTTTGCCTGTGCCAGGTCGTTGGTGATTTCTTCGCCGGCGTAATAGCCAGCGGAACGGAAATCAACTTCCGTCGACACAGGAGCGAAGGCGTTGGCTTCTAGGTGCATGCCCATGAGGGCAATTCGTTTTTTCATGGTGTCGTCCTTTGCTTATTCGGCCGCCGTACCTGCCATCTGACGCTGCACCAGATTGGCATAGAGACCGCCCCTGGCTAAGAGTTCCGCATGTGACCCTTGTTCGGCGATGCGCCCGTCCTCCATGGCGACAATTTTGTCCGCATCGCGAACCGTCGACAAGCGGTGCGCGATGATCACCGTAGTACGGTCGTGCATGAGCTCTTCCAGAGCTTGGCGAACTTTCTGTTCGCTGATTGCGTCCAGGTGAGAAGTCGCCTCATCCAGTATTAAGATTGGGGCATCTTTCAGGAAGGCGCGTGCGATGGCTACCCGCTGTCGCTGGCCGCCGGATAGCCGCATGCCGCGTTCGCCCACGGGCGTGTCCAGACCGTCCGGCAGACCGGCTACGAAATCGCTCAGCGCCGCGCGTTCTATGGCGTGCTCAAGCGCAAATTCGTCCGCGTCCGGCCGGGCCAGCAGAATGTTGGACCGGAGCGTTGAGTTAAACAGATAGGTGTCCTGCGCCACTAACGCCATGTGGGCCCGGAGATCATCGAGCCGGTGTTCCTCGAGGTTGTAGCCCTGGAAAACAATACGTCCCGACTGTGGGTCCCAGAACCGAAGAAGAAGGTGTGCAAGCGTCGTCTTGCCAGCGCCCGATGGTCCTACAAGGGCCAACGTCTGACCTGGTTCGATCGAGAGATTGACTGCGTCTAGGGCCGGTGTCGTGCGGCCTGGATAGGTAAAAGAAACCTCTTCCAGACGGAAGTCGGCGGAACCGGCCTGGTCGACGCCGGGTCCGTCGGCAACGGGAATCCTCTCGTGCTCAACTGCGTGCAAGCGTCGGGCTGAACCAAGCGTATCCGCTAGCTGACGGCCAATGTGGGCAATTTCTGAAACCGGCAGGAACGCGGCCATGGCCAGGATAGTTAGCAACGGTAGGAGAGCGCTGTCCAAGTGGCCCTGTTGGACCAAGGATGCCCCCGTGACAACCACTGCTACGCCACCAAGGCCGGTTATGGTTTCCAACATTGAGGTTTGAAAGGTGAGGTCGCGGAAGAAGGGAAGGCGAACAGTTAGGTAATGGCCAACTTTGTGATCGAATTCCTGTCCCCGAGCATCCGCTTGTTGGAAGGCGACCACTTCGGCCAGGCCTTGGACCGTGTCGACGGCATGAGCGTTGAGTTCGCCAAGGGATTCCCGCGTCCGCGAACCCAAGTTGTCGAGCCGTTTTCGAGCCAAGAAGGGACTGATGGCGACCAAGGCTAGAAATGGAAATAGCGCTAGCGCTAGAGGCCATCCCGTGGCTCCAAGGAAGATTATCACCAGGGCCGGGACCAAAAGCGCGACGAAGGCCGGCGCCACCGTGTGGGCGAAGAAGTACTCCACCATCTCCACATCTTGGGTGGCCATGCCCACCATGTCACCGGTGCGCCGGGTCAAGAGATAAGCGGGGGCGAGTTTGTCGAGTTTCCGGAACAGCTCGATCCGCATATCGGACAGCATACGGAAGGCCATATCGTGGGCAATCCAGGATTCGAGCCAATGAAATAGCCCGGCGATGGGCGCCAGCACACAAAGCCAGATGATATGTGGAAGGAAAGGCTGGCCTAACTTGACCGCGGCTACAGCCAGTGCACCCGCGACGCCGACACCGATATAGGCAAAGACCCGAGTGATGCCAAAGAACAAGGTCAGGCAAAATTTCACCTTCCAGGGATACACATGGGCCAAAAGCTCTTTGAAGGCCTGACCCCAGGTTAAGCCCTCGGCACGAATAATAGCATCGGTGGGGCCGTCGTCTGAGGCGGCGAAAAAACCCGCTGTCTCTTCCGGTGCCGCATCGTTCACGCCCCGTTTGGCCCGCAAAAGCAGAGTTGCGCCGCCGCCCTCAGTGGACTGGGCGGCCATGAGCCTGCGATATGGGCCTTCACGGGCAATTAGTTCTGGGTGGGTGCCCTGGTCGGCAACGCGCCCTTCGTCTAGAACGAGGATGCGGTCCGCGTCGATCACGCTGGATAGTCGATGCGCAAAGATCAATGTGGTACGCCCCTTCATCAGGCGGTCAAGGGCATCCTGGATGATCCATTCGTTTTCCGCGTCAACGGCCGAAAGCGCTTCGTCGAGCACTAGGATCGGCGCGTCGCGTAATAGCGCGCGGGCAATGGCGATCCTCTGGCGTTGGCCGCCGGACAATTTGATCCCCCGTTCCCCGATGATTGTACCGTAGCCCTCCGGGAGTTTGCTAATGAACTCGTGGGCGTTGGCGTTGCGGGTCGCGATCTCTAGTTCCTCAGTCGTTGCATCCGGTTTGCCAAACCTAAGGTTCTCTTCCACGGTACCATGAAACAAGTAGGTGTCCTGGCTGACCACTGCCATGTGCCGGCGGAGCGCCGCAAAGCTTAAATCCCGGATTTCCTGGCCGCCAACCCGAATTTTGCCGGCCGTGGGCTCATAGAGGCGCAACAAGAGTTTCATGATCGTCGACTTGCCGGAACCCGATGGACCGACGACGCCGACCCGTTCGCCGGCCTCAATATCGAAGGTGATGTCCTGATGCGCCATGTCGGGGCTTCCCGGATAGCGGAATACTACGTGATCGAACGTAATTGTTGGGTCGAGTTGATCGACCTCTCCACCATCCGTATCCGTCACCATAGGCTCGGCGTCCAGAATTTGGTAGATGCTTAGCGCCGCCGACATACCTACCATGCCGCTGTGCAGTAGTGAACGGAGGTCGCGGAGTGGGCGGAAAACCTCTGTGCCCAGCATCAGTACGATGACCAGAACCTCGAGCGTCATGTTGCCACTGGTCACCCGCCATGCACCGATGCCCAAAGCTGCAGCTGCGCCGACGGTGATCCCCGTGTCGGTGATGCCGCGCGCAGCCGCGTTTGTGGCCAAGACCCACATGGTGGAACGGAACAGGTCACGTGCGCGAACAGCCAGTTCATTGATCTTAGGCGTCGATTGGCCGAAGGCTTTTAGGGTTGCCAATCCCTGGATGGAATCGAGGAAGTCAGCGGCGAATGCCTTGTAAGATGTGGAGCGAGCGAGCGAGTTGCGTTTGTCGATGGCATGGAAGGTCATGGGCGCGACCAGCGTGATCAAGGCTGAAACGGTCAGCACCAGGGCGACCACCCAATCCAGATAGACAGCGAAGAGAAAGATCAGGAATGGTGTCAGCGCAGCCACGAATAATTGCGGCAGGTAGCGCCCGAAATAGGTCTCTAACTGCTCAACGCCGTCAACCAGGGAAACCAGCACATCGCCTGTGCGCTGCAGGCCAAAATGAGCCGGGCCTAACTGAATGATCTTGGCATAGATAACGCGGCGGATATGGCGCTGCACCAGAGCTGCGGTTTCGTGGGCGACCATAGTGCGCCAGTATTCCAGGCCGCCGCGCGCGACCATCGTCAATGCTACGATAGCTGCCGGTAGGATAATTTCATCAAGGTTCGCGCCGTTGAATACCTTGCCGATGACCCACCCCAGCAACGCTAGGCGCGCAATGCCTGTGCATGTGGCGAGAAGGCCAATCACCACCGCATAAGCGATGCGGTCGCGCACACCCTCCGTGAAGGTCCAAAGGCGGAGGTCGAAGTGCATACCATCTCCTATAGCAAATATCAGCGACGGATTGGGTCAAATTTATCGCATAACCCTTATACGCACATGAAAAGCCCCGGTCGAGTTGACCGGGGCCTCGCTGGAAATCTAGAGCCTTTATGTTAGCGCGAGCGCAGTTTCGGGTCCAGAGTATCGCGCACGCCGTCGCCGAACAGGTTGAAGGCGAACACGGCGAGAGAAATAGCGACGCCTGGCCAGATGGCGACCCAGGGGGCGGATTCAGCGAATTCTTCCGCGCCGCCCTGCAGCATCAAGCCCCAAGCCGGGGTTGGCTCCTGTACGCCCATGCCCAGATAACTCAAGGACGCTTCCAGCAAGATCGCCTGCCCTAGGAAGGATGTCAGCATGATCAGGTACGGCGCCATCACGTTTGGCACCATGTGGCGCATGATGATGCGCGCGTTTGAAAAACCGAGCGCGCGGGCCGCATCTACATATGGAATTTCGCGGATTGCCAGGGCGTTCGAACGCACTACACGCGCACATTGTGGGATGAACGGTATTGTGATGGCGATGATTACGTTCTGGGTTCCGGGACCCAAGGTCGCGACGACGGCAAGGGCTAGGATGATCAGCGGGAAGGCCATGACCACGTCGACGACGCGCTGCACGACCAGATCGAACCAGCCGCCGAAGTAGGCGCTGGCGACGCCCAGGATCAATCCCAGGGTCGACCCGATGATAGCGCAAGTGAAGCCTACAAACAGTGCTGTCCTTGCGCCATAAACGATCCGAGTCAAGAGGTCACGGCCAAATTGATCGGCGCCCAGAAGGAACGTCAACTCAAGGTCACTGTGTATGGTACCAGGTTCGGCTAGCATATATTCGAGGTCATTGTCCTCCGAGGGGAAGAACGTCAGCAAGTCGGCAAAGATCGCCATCAAGAGCATTATAATAATGATGACGAAACCCGACGCGGCAAGTGGCTGTTGGCGGGCCATTTCTATGGTGCGTATGTACCAGGGTTTTTTCTCAGCCAGTTCTTCGAAATCGGCTTCTACTTCAATTTCAGCGGCGGCAGTTTCTGATGGCGGTGTCATGACCAAATCCTCAGCTATACCGGATACGCGGGTCCAACCATGCGTAGAGCACATCAACGAATAGGTTGGTGAACACAAAGATGACCACTACCAGCATGACTAACTGCTGGGTCATGTTGAAGTCTTGCGCGCCAACGGATTCGACGAACAGCTTGCCCAAACCATTCAGGTTGAACACCTGCTCGGTCACCACCAATCCGCCCATGAGGAAGGCAAATTCAATGGCAATGATGGTAACAACCGGCAGAAGCGAGTTCTTCAGCGCGTGTCGGTTGATGATAATCTTCTCTATAAGGCCCTTGGCACGGGCCGTGCGGACATAATCTTCGCGCAGCACTTCAAGAAGTGCCGAACGTGTCATTCGCGTAGCTACGGCGGAATAGCGGTATCCCGTCGCTACCGCCGGCCAGATTAGCTGGGACAGGTTGCGCATGGGATCTTCCCAGATGGGCACGTAGTCGATGGGTGGCATCCAGGGTTCGCCAAAAAAGTGCTGGGTCGAGATCAACAGGCCCAGGATGATCAGGATGCCGAGCCAGAAGGATGGCATGGCAATCCCAGCGATGGAGAATGTCCGAACCACATAGTCGATCCAGGTGTCCTGTTTAACGGCGGAAATGACGCCCAGCGGGATGGCGATGATGACCGCGACAGCTGTCGCCATGATGGCGACCTGCAGGGACAGCTCGAAACGCAAGCCGATCTCGTGGACGACGGGGAAACCGGTCCACATCGAGTCGCCCAGGTCAAAGACTACGTAACCCCAAAGGAAGTCAAAAAACTGAACGATGAGTGGTTGGTCCAACCCAAGGTTCTTCTGGCAAAGCGCGATCTCCGCTGGATCGGCATAAAGGCCGGTGCCAGCGAGACGAAGCTCGCAGACATCGCCTGGGACCAGGCGCAATAGGAAAAAAACAAAAATAGCAGCGCCGATCAGCGTCGGGATCAACATCAACAGGCGCTTAAGAATATACTTAGACATCGGTGTTTCCCGGTCCCTTTAAATTAATGGATCCTCCCACCGTCGAATGCGACGGTGGGAGGATCCATGCTTAGGCGTCTATTACTTGTCCAGCCAGACGTTGTCGAGATGCTGGTTCAAGTAGTGACTTGGCGCAATTTTCCAACCCTTCACATAGGAGCGGTGCGGGTTGATCTTGTACCACCAGAGGGTAATGGCGGCGACCATGGCATCGTCGATCACGCGCTTTTCGTACTGGCGGATAAGGGCACGCTGCTCCTTCGGATCAGCGGACTTTTCAAGCTTGGCGTAGATCGCGTCAGCCTTGGCGTCACCACCCTGAGAGTAGTTGTTGCCGGCGGTAGAGAGAAACTTGGTGATGTCCGCAATCGGGTTGATAACCGATTGGCAGTTAAAGTCGATGGACACATCAAAGTCCTTCTTTTTCCGCAGCGTCGCGTAGAACGGCGGAGAAGGCTGTACGCGCTGTTTTACCTTTGCGCCCAGGCCTTTCTTCCATTGGTCGATCAACCAGGTGCCAACGACCTTGTAGGGTTGGTCGACGCCACGGTTATGCAACTCGAAGTTCAGGTTGACGCCGGCTTCTTTCAGAAGCTTTTTCGCTTCTGCACGACTGCCTTTGATATCCTTCGAGTAACCAGCCAGCTTGCTCAGTTCTTGTGGTGTAGCCGCGAACTCGTGGTTCGGGTACACAACACCCCCAACGGTCTTCACGATGGCGATACGGCTTAGGTACTTGGACCCGCCCCAGCGGTCGATGGCTAGCGTCAGCGCACGGCGCACGCGAACGTCATCGAAGGGCTTGACCTTGTGGTTTGGCGTCATCATCAAGACGCAGTTCCAGTCGCTTTCCTGGACCGTGATCTTGTCGCCCAATGCTTTGACGAGATCGTCGCGGTGTTTGGGAGGGAAACCACGGAATTCAATGGCGGCGCGGTCACCGCGGATGGCTTGCACGCGAACGGCAAGTTTCGGCGCGGAAATGGCCTTGATGCCATCGAGGTAGGGCTGACCTTTAAAGTGATAGTCGGGGTTCTTAACGCCTTCAACGAAGGACCCCTTCTGGTGCTGCACGAACTTGAACGGGCCCGTGCCATTGATGTTCTTCTTGTGCCATTGGTACCCGTGGGTGTCCAAATCCTTCTTTGAGTAGATGAAGTTGAACGGCAGCGCCAGAGCCGGAATGAAGGTCCCGGTCGGGAACTTAAGCTTGAAGGTTATCTGGTAGTCGTTATCGGCCGTGATCGATTCTACGGCCCGAAAGAAGGCTTTGCGGTTACTCGCAACACCTTTCGGCGGGAACACGACTTTGTCCATTGTGGCTTTAACGTCGTGCGCAGTCATCGGCGTACCGTCATGGAACTTAACGTCCTTGCGGATCTTGAAGGTGAACTTGGTGCCACCTTCTTCCCCTTTTGGCACGTCGCCTTCGCAGACATCACAGACAAAGTCTGATGGGTCGGCCGGGTTGCTCGGGTTGACGCGGATCAAGGTCGAGTAGAACGGGCGGATTGGATGGATCATCCCGAATGTCGACTCAACGTGTCCGTCATAAGACGGGATCTTAGAGCCGACGACGTAATTGAGCACGCCCCCGCTCTTTGGCGCCGCCTCGGCAATACTGCCGAAGACGAGACCAGCCCCGATCAGGGCCGTCAGCGCTAGTTTGGTGGTCAGATGGGTCATTTTAGTCTCCTTCCCAGTGAACCATGGAACATTCGAGTTCCACTTTCGCATGCGACGTCCCAAATTTGGGTAGGTCACACCTCCGTGCAGGCCACCCAGTGGCCCGGCTTGACTTCCCGAAACTCGGGAAATTCCTTTTTGCATCCGTCGTGCGCCGAAGGGCAACGCGGATGGAACACGCAGCCCGACGGCGGATTGATAGGGCTTGGGATTTCGCCCTTGATGATCTGGTGCGCGCGACCGTTTTCCAGATCAGGATCTGGGATCGGCACGGCTTCCAAAAGTGCGCGGGTGTAGGGATGCAGCGGGTTGTCGAACAACTCGTCGCATTCCGCCAATTCGACCATGTGTCCCAGATACATCACGGCCACACGGTGCGAAATGTGACGCACCACACTCAAATCATGTGAGATAAACAGATATGTGAGGCCGAATTCCTCGCGGAGATCCTCCAGAAGGTTCACCACCTGGGCCTGGATCGATACGTCCAAGGCCGAAACCGCTTCGTCACATATGATGAATTCCGGGTTCATGGCTAAGGCCCGGGCGATGCCAACACGCTGGCGCTGCCCGCCGGACATTTCGTGCGGATAGCGGTCGGCGAAGTTGGCCTTCAAACCGCATGTGTTCAGCAGTTCGACGACGCGATTGTTGCGGGCTTCTTCGTCCGGGACAATGTTGTGAACCCGCATGGGCTCAGCGATGATCTCACCGATCTTCATGCGTGGGTTCAGAGAACTGAACGGGTCCTGGAAGATCACCTGTATCTTCTTACGAACCTCAACCATCTCCTTGTCGTCCAGGTTCATAAGATCCTGACCGTGGAAGATGATTTCGCCGCTGGTTGGATCTTCCAGCTTCAGAATACAGCGACCCGTCGTCGTCTTGCCGCATCCTGATTCCCCGACCAGACCAAGGGTTTCGCCCTTCATGATCTTAAAGCTGATGCCGTCGACGGCCTTCACGTGCGCGATCACGCTTTGAATAAAGACCCCTTCCGTCACCGGGAAGTGCATCTTCAGGTCCTTGAGATCGATCAGCACATCGTCCGTCGGCACGCCGCGAAATTGCGCATCTTCGCGCGCGACAGCTTCGTTCGGCGGGCTCATGAGGCCTCCTTCATGGTCGCAGCCACTTGATCTTTGTTGAAGCACGCGGTGGCGTGGCCGCCTTCGACGGTTTCGAGAGACGGTAAGCCTTCGGCGCATTCTGTTGTCGCAAACCGGCAACGCGGTCGGAAAGCGCAGCCTTCGTCCAACATGGTCAAATCTGGAGGCTGGCCCTCAACTGGGTCCAATTTCGCCTGGCGTTGCTGGTCCATGCGCGGTACGGACTTCAAGAGCGCCAGCGTGTAAGGGTGATGTGGGCGGTAATAGATATCGGCGGCGGTTCCGCTTTCAATGATTTTGCCCGCGTACATGACGTTCACGCGATCCGCGTAGCGCGCCACCACGCCCAGGTTGTGGGTGATGATGATCAACGCGACGCCGAGATCGCGGGTCAGGTTCTTCATGAGTTCGAGGATCTGCGCCTGGATCGTCACGTCCAAGGCCGTCGTTGGCTCATCGGCGATAATCAGCTTTGGCTCGCAAGACAATGCCATAGCTATCATGACGCGTTGGCGCATGCCGCCGGAAAGATGATGCGGATACTGCACCAAGCGCCGCTCCGGTTCGGAAATGCCAACCATTCCTAGCAATTCGACGGCTCTATTGTGCGCGTCTTCTTCGGATATGTCTGTGTGCGCAAGCATAGTCTCGGTGAGTTGCATGCCGATCGACAGCACTGGGTTCAACGACGTCATCGGTTCCTGGAAGATCATGGAAATGTCCTTGCCGCGGACATTTCGCATTTCTTCTTCGGAAAGGGCCAACAGGTCCTTGCCCGCGAACCGGATCTCGCCATCGGTAATCTTGCCCGGCGGCCACGGAATGAGCCGAAGGATGGACATAGCCGTCACCGACTTGCCGCATCCAGATTCCCCGACCACCGCCACGGTTTCCCCTTCGTCAACCGTGTAAGATACTCCGTCGACGGCTTTGACAACGCCCGCCGTCGTAAAAAACTGCGTTTTTAGCTTGTCGATCTCAAGTAGGCTCGCCAATGATCCTCCCTTTCGTGCCGGCCCATTATTTGGGCATTTCGTCGCACAATCGCCGAAACCGTAGAGTTCGTCCTCAGCGATGTCAAATGGTTCCCGAGACCTAGTGCCACAAGATATATACGAGAAAAACCCAAGGTTTAGACTTTCACTGAGTGGATTGGTATCTGGCCCAATTTGAGATGTTTTGAAATAGGCCCGGTTTGGCCTCATTCGGAAAGCGAGTTATATCCCAAACTTCCATTTAGCGTAGCGAGGAGTACCCCTATGGTAAGCGATCAATACGAAGCTGGATTGAAGGAACGGACCGAGGTTTTGGGGCCGGAATATGTCGAAAGGGCCGTCGCCGGTGCCGACAATTTCAACCGCGATTTCCAACAGATCGTCACCGAATACTGTTGGGGTGGCACCTGGGGCCGCGGTGTGCTGGAGCGCAAGAACCGTTCCGTTCTAAACTTGGGAATGCTGGCCGCGCTCGGCAAGTCGCACGAATTCAAACTGCATTTTCGGGGCGCTATCAACAACGGCCTGACCTTAGAGGAACTGCGCGAGGTGCTGATCCAGATCGCCGTTTACTGCGGTATTCCGGTCGGTGTTGAGGCTTTTCGCAACGCCCGCGAGGTCCTGGAGGACATGAATATCGACACCTCAAGCATGGATCCGGGGAAATCTTGATGCCAGAACAGTTTGGATTTATTGGCCTCGGCCAGATGGGTGGGCCCATGGCCGGAAACATTGCGGCCAAGGGCTTCCCGCTAACGGTCTACGACAAGGCCGGTACGCAAGGCCTGGCCCCGGAAGGCGCTCAGTTGGGTGCGAATGCTGCCGATGTAGCCCGCGCCGCCGATACGGTGTTCCTCTCTGTTCCCGACGGAAAGGTGTCGTTGTTTGTTGTCGATGAGATCATCGCTAGTGAGGACCGCCGTGCCGACGTAATCATCGACCTTTCGACTATTGGCCCTGATGCTGCGCGGGAGGCAGATGCGCGATGCAAAGCGGTTGGCATCACCTATATCGACGCGCCGGTGAGCGGCGGCCAGGCAGGGGCTCGTGCCGGCACCATCACGGTGATGCTTGCCGGGCCCAGGGCGGTCGTAGACGCTCACCAAGATGTCCTGCACGGGTTCGCCAAGAACCCATTCCACGTTGGCGAGGAACCGGGCCAGGGCCAAGCCGTGAAAATTCTGAACAACTTCCTTTCCGGAACCGCCATGGCGGCCAGCACGGAAGCCGTGTTGTACGGCCTGTCGCAAGGCATCGACATGAAAACCATACTGGATGTCGTCAACGTCTCGACCGGCCAAAACACTGCAACCGCGGACAAGTTCCCGAAGCGTATCCTGACGGAGACGTTCGATACGGGTTTCGCCACGGCGTTGTTGACCAAGGATGTGAACTTGTTTCTGGACAACGCCAGGGAAGCTGGTACGCCGACCAAGATTGCTCAGGCCATCAGCGAGGTCTGGGATGAAACTAACGAGGCCCTGCCGGGTTCCGACATTACCATGGTATACAAATATCTTCGCGACGGGGCCGGGGAGTAGGCCCGGACCCTAGAGAACGACACTAATGAATTGGAGAGCCGACCATGAACCGCCTCGACGATAAGATTGCTGTCATTACGGGCGGTGCGCACGGCCAGGGCGCTGCCGAGGCGGAATTGTTTATTGCCGCCGGCGCGCAGGTTGTGATCACCGATATAGATGGGGAAGGCGGCGTTGCCACTGCCCAGCGGTTGGGTGCGGCATGCCAATTTATGGCACATGACGTGGCGTCCGAGGATGCCTGGACCCGTGTGATCGGGGATGTTGTCGATCGGTATGGGCGCATCGATGTCTTGGTTAACAACGCAGGGATCTTTCGCGTTCTCGGATTGGAGGAGACGTCCTTAGATGTTTGGAATGAATTGGTCGCCATTAATCAGACTGGCGTCTTTCTCGGCATGCGCGCGGTGGCGCCGGTGATGAAGGAACAGCGAAGCGGCGCGATGGTGAACATCTCCTCCATTGCCGGGCTGGTGGCATCAGCCCGGGCCCATGCCTATTCGGCAACTAAGTGGGCAGTTCGGGGCATGAGCAAATCTGCCGCCGTGGAACTTGGCCCCTTTGGTATCCGAGTGAACTCGGTGCACCCGGGTTTTATCGACACCCAGATGCTCGACGAGTTCGGGCCGCTACGTGACAAGCTCGCCGAGAAAGTGCCCTTAGGCCGAATGGCGGACGCCACCGAGGTGGCCCGCTTGGTTCTGTTCCTGGCATCCGATGATGCGGCCTACTGTTCCGGTCATGAATTCGTGGTTGATGGTGCCACGCGGAGCTGAAAACTCGAACCCGAAAGGCTAGTGTCTGACTGCTCCCATCGCGGGATGTGGGGCGGATCAGTAGCCCTCTTCGATAAGGGGGAAGCAGCTCAACACATGTGGCTCACGCACCTCGATGGCATTCGGGTGGAGATGCGAAGCGTCCAGTTCCGCGTAGCTGGTGACGCCAAGCATGCCGAGCGCGGCGCGGACTTCGTCCTCCAGGATTTCCAACGCACGGACCAGGGCCCGCGCACCACCAGCGGCGATGGCCATACCTTGGAACCGGCCCATACCCACCGCGTCAGCGCCCAGCGCCATGGCCTTGACCAAGTCGGCGCCGCGCATGATGCCGCCGTCCAACATGACCTTGGCCTTGCCGTCTACCGCCGAAACTACTTCGGGCAACACATCTAGGCCGCCGCGTCCGTGATCCAGTTGCCGGCCCCCGTGGTTGGAAACGTAGACCACGTCGATGCCGTTCTCGACGCACACCTGGGCATCCTCAGCCGTGGCAATACCCTTGAGGATAATTGGAATATCGAATTTGTCCTGGACCCGTTTCACGTCGTCCCAGCTGAATCGCATCTGATGGTCTTCGTTATAGCCGGCAAGGCGGCGGCCGGTGGTCACGTAGCGCTTTGCCAGGTCGCGCTCTCGTTTGGAGTAGTAATCCAGGTCCACCGTGAAAGCGAAGGCGATGAAGCCGTTATCCATGGCCCGTTTCACGTGGTCATCAACGAAGTTGGCATCACCGCGCACATAGAGCTGGAAAATCTTTGGGTGGTTCGGCGCGGCGGCGGCCACGTCCTCGAGGCCAGGCGCACAGACGGAGCTCAGCATATGTAAACACCCAAACTCGGCCGCCGCTTTGGTCGGGCCCGCGCCCGCCTCGACATCAAAGTCTTGCATGGATCCTATAGGCGCCAAAACGACCGGCAGGCGAAGTTTCTGGTTCAAGAATTCGGCACTTGCGTCAACATACTCCACGTCGCGCAGCACTCGTGGTCGGAAGGCCATACTGTCAAGCGCCTGGCGGTTTCGTCGGCACGTAGTTTCCGTGTAGGCTGCGCCGAACAGGTAGTCCCAGGCGTTCTGGTCCAACTTTGCCTTCGCCGCCTTGGCGAACTCTTGCAGTGTTTCGTAGTCTTGCAGTTCCACGTGAGGCAGATCGGTTTCGAAGTCTTCTTTCTGTTCGGCCATTATCTCTGAGCCTACTCGTGTACAGGATTATCGAGGATGATCACACAATCGCGGTCCGCGTAGCAGTAATCGCCCTGGTGAATTTCGATGCCGCCCATGTTGAGTGTGACGTTCGCGCGTCCGGCATCCTCGCCGCGAAAGGGCCGCATAGCGGTCACATGCGTCGCTTTGACGCCAAAATCCAAACCCGTGAATTCATGACTGTCGCGGATAGCGCCATGGAAGATCAGACCGGCCCAGCCTGCTGCTTGGGCGTCGGCGGCGATGTTGCCGCCGCAGAGCGCGCGGCGCGCTGAGCCGCGACCGTCGACGATCAGCACCTTGCCTTCGCCGCCTTGGTTGATCAGGTCCATGATCCCCTTGTTAGATTCGAAGGTGGAAAAGGTCACCACTTCGCCATGGAAGTCCTCGCGTGCAGCGAAATCGTGGAACTGCAATTCGCAAACGCGGGCTTCAAACTCGAAATCGTCACAGATATCAGCGGTGCGGATGACAGTGCGCGCGTCGCTCATGCTGTGGCCTCCCTGACCAGGTCCGTCACCAGACTAAGGGCCTTTTCCAGATGGAGCAATTAACACTAAACCAGAGGCATCAGCCAATCATTTCAAATTCCCACCGTAATGGACGGTGCACAGCTGACCGGTTACGGCGACGTCGACGAGCTGATCTATCATCACGACTTTCCGGTGCCCGAACCCGCGGCTGGCGCGGTGCGCGGGCACTGCAGGTTGCCCGCGCGTTGAAAATCCACGGAGGCTCTAAACTGGGCGCAAAAAACGTCATTCCATGCGCCAGTTCAATGGTCGAGCGTTTGGGCCCATGCCCGTAGGCCGGGCTCACGCTGGGTCGGAAGTTTTATAGTTCAGGAGGCCGTGTTCGCTTCCCGTTGCGCTCGCATCTGCTCGCGCAGTTGCAGCGTCGCCTCTTCTGTGCCGTCGTGAAAGGTGCCGAACCATTTGTCCAGCGGTAGCAGGCTACCACCGTAATTACACTCGAAGTACTTGTGGTGTTGGTAATGGAAGTTGCTGCCGGCGGCCAGGAAGACGCCTTTGCAAATGTCCGTGCGCTCGAAGCCGCTATGGCCGGGTGCAGGCATGAAGGCCGCGAGGTGCAACTGATAAACGGCGTTCAGTGGATGCAGCGCGATCGCCCACTGCACGCAGATTGTGGAGAAATAGATCACGTGCTCGACTGGATGCATGGAAAGTCCTGACCAAGGCCCTACCTGGACGTTGTTGTGATGGAGCGCGTGAAACCGTTTATAGAGCGGCTTCGTATGCAGAAGGCGGTGGCCAAGATAGAAATGCACAGAATGGATAAAGGGCGCCAGCACCAGCGCGATAACGAACCAACCCCAGAAGGCGACTTGGTTGGCCAGATCAAACCAGCCTAGGTGCCCGTTCGCGAAGAGCCAATAGGTTACGGCCTCATATCCGGTGATTACCGGCACCGCGAAGGCCAGGGTATGGAACATGTTGTCTTTTACCTGATCGTAGAACTTGAATCGGGCGCTTTTGGTGGGGAAGGGCTTGGTGGTGAAGCGGAGGCGTTCGCCCTGACCCTGGCGAATATAGAGGTAATAGTGGAGGCCGCCAAACAGGATCAGGATGAAGGCGAAGTTCTTCGCATAGAGAGCGCCTATCCACCAGAGCTCGAAGGTTTGCATGTTTGCCAGCTCTGGCGTTAGGTAGAGCCAGGAGAGGACGCTAACGCCCAGCCATAGGATATTCTCCGGCCAGATGAACCCGGGCCAGCCGAAGAACCACTTCAAGGTCTTCATAAGTTCTGGTGGCCAGGCGTTAATGGGTGCGGGCTCAATAGCCGCTTCGGGGCGCCAATTGCCGCTTCCA
Source organism: Rhodospirillaceae bacterium UBA3470 (assembly GCA_002378125.1). GTDB lineage: Bacteria > Pseudomonadota > Alphaproteobacteria > Rhodospirillales > Casp-alpha2 > UBA3470. The sequence goes on from DFRF01000228.1 coordinate 16,917, forward strand.
TCTCTTGTGGTGGTGATCGCCTCACTCATTTCCTAGCCCTTTGTTACCTCGACGTTCGCTGCGAACTTTGCGCTGCCGACGGTGAAGTAGAAGAAGTTTAAGGCGTTGTCGGGCAAAACTTTATCTCCCGACGTAACGTTGTTCAAGCCCGCGACACCGTCGCGCATCCAGACGACGCCGCTAGGGATTTGGTCTGTGACGTGGGCCTTAGCGTCGAACGCGCCCCGGTGGTTGAAGACTCGAATGGCATCGCCATCGCCAAGCCCACGCGCCATGGCGTCTGCGGGCGATAGCCAAAGTATGCCTCCGAGATCCCGTTTCGCTAGCAGAGGTAGAGCCTGACCGTGATCATAAAAGGCATGGAATTGGGTCAACGTGCGGCCCGTGCCGAGCGCCAGGGGGTATGCGTTACCATCTGTCACAATATCGCTGTGGGACGGCAGGGGTGGCAGGCCAACCGACCGAGCCCGTTCCGAATAGAACTCAATCTTGCCCGATGGCGTCGCAAACGCGTGGTTCGGATAGGCGACGTGGGAGACGTTCATGGGAGCTATGCCGCCGTTTTTGCGGAGGTCCGCAATGGTCGCGTATCCCGTGCCCGGGTGGTCAAGAACCGTGTCCAGCATCTCTTCGTGAGAAGACCAGGGATAGACATCGTCCACATCAAGACGGTTGGCAAGGTCGCGGACTACATCCTGCACCGGTCGGGTTTCGCCTGCCGGGTTCAACACCTTTTCGGCCAGGTAAACGTGCGTGTGGGTGGCCTTGCAGCCCAGGTCTTCCAGCCATGCGGTTGCGGGCAGGACGACATCCGCGTGTCGACGTGCGGTCTCATTCATGAAGAGATCGTGACAGACTACCAGATCTAGCTTGTTGAGCGCACCTCCAACCCGGGTAGCGTCTGCGAAAGACGAAATGAAGTTCGACCCGAATAGCAACAAAGCCTTCACGCGGCCATCGTCCAGCGACTTGGTAATCTCCGACATCTGGCTCGGCACGTATGTGCCAGGCTTGCGCTGGTCGTCGGCAGTGATGGATTGGAACCCGGCACCGTGGGCCCGGGCGCCGTGACGTTCTCCCAAACCTGAACCTGCAACACCATAGCCGCCCACAAGAGCTGGTAGGCAGGAGATGGCGCGCGCCGACTGCCAGGCGTTAGCGCCTTTGTGGATGGAACTGCCACCCATGATGATGGCGGCCGGCTGGCTGTTGGCGTAATCGTGGGCGAGCGCCGTGATTCGGTCCGCCGGGATCCCCGTTTCGGCGGCCGCCCATTTTGGGGTAAGGGCTGCCACATGGTCGCGGAGTTCGGTGAAGCCGATGGTGTGCTGGGCGATGAAGTCCGCGTCCGCCAAGTCCTCGGCAATGATCACGTGCATCATCGCCAGAGCCAACGCCGCGTCGGAGCCCGGTTTGAGAAGGAACGCAACGTCCGATTTCGCCGCCACTTCGGTGCGTCGGACATCGATAGTGACCAGCTTCGCTCCCCGCTTCTGAGCCGCGCGGACGTGGCGGGTTGTGTTCGGCTGGCTGTGGAAATTGGCGCCCCACATGATGATCAAATTGGAATTGGCGCTGATGTCTTCCTTGGTGTTGACCTCCAACGCCCCGGTGAGCCCGAGCCCAAAGCCGCCCATGCCCCAGCAGATCATCGCCGGTACCCAGGATTGGCACCCATAGAGATTGGCGAACCGCGCCAACAGCTGTCCGCTGGAGGCGAGCCCATAATTGTTGGCAAGAATCCCATGTCCCCCCCAGATGGCCGTCCGTTCGCGCCCGGCGATCCGGAGGCGAGACGTGATGAAGTCGAGTGCTTGGTCCCAATCCACCTCGCGCCAAGAAGAGCCGTTCCGACGGTCGCGGACCATCGGTTTTAACACGCGTTTCGGATTGCCGATGATCTCGGCAGCGGCCTGGCCGCGTACGCATAGGAACCCTTGGCTATCGGGATGGTCTTTGTTGCCAGTGATTTTCACTAGCTTTCCGTCCTCGACTTCCGCCACCATCCCGCAAAGCGTAGGATGGCAATTCATGGGGCACATGGTAGGAATTTTCTGTGTCGCGCCGGTCATATTATAGACCTTGGTTCGGTTCCGGTAACCCGGGAGTATGAAGAAAACTTAATCCCAAGTACAAGCCTGCTTGGCCCAGGTCTTAGTTTTTCGTTGCGGATTGGTCCTCCTTAAACCCGAAGGCTACGAGTATTGCGCCGGCTAGAACTAGGCCCCCGGTCGCTGTCCAGGCTGCCATGTAGCCGCCCGCGTGGTCGACGATCAAGCCGAAGATGATCGGGCCGACTGCGCCGCCCAGTGATGTGGCAAACAGGTTTGAGCCGATGGCTGAGCCGGCTAGGCTCGGATCCACAATTTCCGCGCAGATGGTGTGTAATAAAGCTGCATAGGCCAGTATTGTGCCGCCCAGCAAGAGCGCCAGGATCGCCAGAACGGCCACGTGCCAAGATGGGTTTGCCGCCGTGAACACGAACATGGAGGCCGCCGCCGTGGTCATGATTCCGACGACTACGCCTTTGCGCCGACCCTTGGCGAAGCGGTCGCTGAAGAATGCCCAAAAGACCCGTCCCGCGGCACCCATGATCTGCGAAAACCCGACGCAGAGCGCAGCAAATGGCTGACTGGCGCCGGCCACGTCACGTAGAAACAAGGTGAGGTATGTGATGAATGATTGCTGGCCGGCGTTAAAGGAGACACTGGCTAAATTGAATTTCATTAGGTTTCGGTTGGTCATGATCGATTGGAGATCGCGCAGCGCGGCTCCCAATCTTCCGCCCCCGATGGTGCGGCGCTGGATTAGGTGCCACCAGCAAAGGCCGATGATCATGGCCGCCGCCGCCGCGCTCCACAGTGCCCAGCGCCAGGGCATGAATACCACCATGGCCCCGAAGCCGGACGCTACCAAGCCGCCCATGGGCACGCCCATCTGCTTAACCCCCATGGCTGTTGCCCGGTGTTCTGGCTTGAACCAGTTCAGCACACCCTTGGCTGTAGCGGGATTTACCAGCGCATAGCCCAGACCCATGACAAACGTAGCGATTACAGCCAGTACATAACTGGAGATGGCCGCGAAAAGCCCGGCGCCGACGGCCATTAGGAGAGACGCCAAGCTAAGCGACAGGGCAACGCCAAGTCGATCCGCCAAGGCGCCCGCGGGAATGGCGCCGAGGGTCAGCGCGAAATAGAAGGCCGACATGAATGAGCCCACCTGGGTTGCGTTCAGATCCAGATCGGCCCGGATCACCGGTGCCATTGTCATCACCGAGGTGTAGCCGATGGTGCCGACTACATGGACCAAGGTTAGCAGCATGATGCGGCCGCGCCAGGGATTGCGTTGGGTCTCGCTCATTTTGGTGGGCCCTCACGGAATTTGAAGGCCAATAGTCCAACACCGATGGCGACTAATCCTGCCGTGACCAGCCAGGCGTTGTCATAGCCACCCCAAGTATCGACAACGTAACCGAAAATCACCGGACCCATCATGCCACCGATATGCACGCCGACCATGGAATAACCCACTGCCGATGCCGCCAGGCGCGGGTCGACCATTTCCAACGCGATGGCTTGCCCGACCGGCGCGAAGGACGCGATGGTAACCCCAAGAACCAACACCAAAGCCATGGCGTACCAGAGCCCCCAGCCGGGCGTTACCCAGATCATGGCGGCTAGGAACACCGCCGCTGTCCCGCAGATCCAATTGCACAGGACAACCCGCCGGCCGACGAATTTGTCGCTGAGCGCGCCAAAATAGATGCGGGCGAAGAAACTCGTGGTCTGCGCCAGGCCCATCGCGAAACCGGCCATCGGCTGACTGGCGCGGGCGACCTCCGTTAAGAATAGGGTGAGGAAACCGAAGAAGTTGGTCTGACCCACGTTTAACAGACCATTGGAGACCGAGAAGACATGGGTGTTTGGGTCGCCGAGAACTTCACCAATTTGGGCTAGCGGGTTCTTCTGTTGTTCCGGCGGGATGGGGCGGTGGAATTTAATCAGGTAGAGACACAAAATTCCGTTCAGCGCGATGGCGGCGGCGATACCCAACATGATGTCCTGCCAATGCACCAAGGTCACAAGTGCGCCGTTGCCCGCCGCGATGATACCGCCCGCCGGTACGCCCACCTGTTTGATCCCCATGGCCGTACCGCGCCGGTCCGGGGGGAACCAGTCGAAGACGCCGCGTGCCGTGGACGGGTTGTTCATAGAGTAGCCGAGGCCCATGAAGAACAAGGCAGCCAGGCATTCGTGATAGCCGTCGGCATAGCTCAGCATGACCGCTGACAGCGCCATAAGGATATGACCGATGAATAGGGACCGGCCGATGCCGAACCGGTCGGTCATGACCCCGGCCGGCAGCGAGCCGATAGCCTGAGCCATGTAGTAGGCAGTTACGAAGAGGCCGAACTGTGTTGCCGTCAGGCTGAGCTCGTTGGAGATGACCGGCGCCATGGCCAGGACTGAGACTATGTTGACCGTCCCCACAAGGTGCGCGGCCACCAGGATCGGCAGTCGGGCCAGCCAGGGATTGGGCTCGATGGGTCCTCTCATTGTCGCGAGAGCGCTGCGCCGTCCATGCCGTCCCCTGGCCGGTCCAGATGGCGAAGAACCGTCGGAGCAATATCCACTGCGGAGGTTTCTTGATCGGTCTGGGAGCCGGGGGCAAACCCTCCCCCGATGGCCATTAGGAAAGGGTTCTGTTCGTATTTGCCGAGGCCGCCATGCTCGCCCTTACCGGTCTCCAGGGTCATGGAAAACCGATTGGCGAAGGCGGCGCTGATACCGGGAATACCGTATGCCGTTTCCGTATCGGATTTGGCGGCGTCCACGGCGATGGCCAGGGCGCCATCGGATCGCTGTCCGATACTCTCAAGGTCGGCGCCCGCATAGACGTTGCCGACACCGTCCAGGCTGTCCAGGTAGACGGCGATGTCTGCTATTTTGTGGCGCTGGTTATCGGCCAGGTAAACGAAGGCGCTGAAACCTTGGGAGGCGACGACCACGTCACTAGAATCGGTATGCGCCTTGAAACCGGCGGCGACCAGTTTCGCATCCAGATCGACAATGTCACCGACGGTTTCGTGCCCGTGGTCAGATCCGATCAGAAGTAGTATGTCTTCACCGGTCGTATTCAGCTTATCCACGGCTTCGGCCACCGTGCCCGCGTTTGCGTCGGCCACCGCGATGGCAGCCAAGTGCGCTGGAGAGCCGAGTACGTGGGAATGCTGAGAGTGGTCCGGCTCGCACTGCCACAGGACGGCGATCGCCGGTTTGCGATCGGCCAGCACCTCTTGGCAGAACCGTTCCGTCATGGCCGTGTCGCCCTCGGCGTCGTGGGTCACTTTGAGGTGGTCATCGCCAACTATGGGTTGGCCGCCCGGGCCAAAGGAGCCGGCCCGATGATAGACGTAGCCGTGATTGTCTGGATCCTGGAAATGGGCGGCGCCAGGCGAGACGTTGGAGTAGACAATGCTGCCACCCGCGTCCTTGAGACGTTCGGCCATGGTGGGGACGCGCAGGGTCCGACCTGTCGCCGCCTTCAACCGGTCACGAAAGTCCGGCGCGCCGACGGACAGCGGCACTAGGCCGTTCCCCTCGTCCAGAGCCACGGCATTGCCTTCCAGGCCGTGTTGACCGGGATGGCAGCCGGTGGCGATGGAGGCCGATGTGGTACGCGTGGTAGATGGGAAGACACTGCGATGCTTAATGAACTGACGGGCGGTAGCGCCCAGCCGGCAGAGGTTAGGCGTCCATTCCGGACGGATCATGTCGGCACGCAGCCCGTCGCAAATGACCAATACGGCACGTTTCATGGGGTGGGCACCTTTCGGGCTGGCGTTGCCAATCAAGGAGTTAGGCGAATAAGGGCGTCAACGGCAAGAACGCCCGCTCCGGCTTTGGCTACGCAAAGTGGATTGATTTCCGCTTCCAGGATACATGGGCGTTCGATAGCTGCCAATCTGGAGACGGCCGCCACTACCCCGGCCAGGGCATCCAGGTCGCCTTTGGGCATGTTTCGGTATCCACGAATGGGTGCCAGGCCGCGGACCTCATTGATCATCTCGCGGGCCGTTGCCGTATCGACAGGCGCCGGCCGTACGGTGGCGTCGCCGTAGACCTCGGCGAGGACACCCCCGATGCCAAGCACTACGACGGGTCCCGTTTCTGGATCCCGGCGATATCCCACCAGTACTTCCGCTAATCCAGACACCATGGGCTGGACAAGAATGCCGTCCAATTGAGCATCTGGGGCGTGGGCGTGGGCCGCGTCCCAAATTATTTGGGCCTGTTCCGTGAGGGCGGCGCGGTCCGAGATGTTAAGGGCCACGGCGCCGGCCTCCGTCTTGTGCGGGAGATCGGGGGACAGAACCTTAGCTGCCACGGGGAAGGTCATGTCCGTGTCCAATGCGGCCGACGGATCGTTCAAAATGGCCGTGGGCGCCATTGGAACGCCGATGGCGGCGAAAACGGCCGCGGCGTCGAGTTCGCTGAGGCTGTCGCCGTCCGCCTGCGCCAAAAGCCGAGCGGCGTCGGAAAGCGGACCCGGATCCGGCTGAAGGGCTGGTGTGCGCCAATCGACCAAAGCCCGGACCCCATCGGCACAGGCCTCTGGCGTTCGGAAGGCGGCGATCCCTGCGTCCTGCAGGAGTGTCAGGGAGTGATCAGCCTGCGGTACTAGAAAAACAGCCAGGGGTTTCCCTGTCTTCGGCGCTTCGATGATTGGTTGCACAGCGACTTCCGGATGGAATTGGGCCGATGTACCGACCACGGCAACGACGGCGTCTAGATCGTGTTCGTTTAGCAGTACCTCCAACGCGGCGCCGTAAACGCCCTTACCCGTTCCGGCCATGGTCAGATCGATGATACGACGGTTGCCGAGATCGAGACCGAAGTCGGCCATACGCGCTTTTAACTTGGCTGACGGTGGGACCAGTTCCAGCCCCGCCGCGCCCAGACGGTCGACGACCATGGCGGATCCGCCGCCCGTGGTGGTCACGACGGCGACCCGGCGGCCACGGGTCGGTCGGGCATTCATGATCAGCGGTGGTAGTTCGAACAGGGTCTCCAGCATATCGACCCGCAGGATGCCGTGATGGCGAAAGAAGGCGTCCACGGAGGCATCAGGTCCGGCGATCGCCCCGGAATGTGATACGGCCAGCTCCCGTCCTACATCAGAACGCCCCAGTTTGTAGGCGATCACCGGCTTGCCGACATCGAAGGCACGTCGGGCGTTGGCCGCTAGGACGTGCGCATCGCGGATCCCCTCCAGAAACAAGAGTGCCGCGTCCGTCTCGGGATCATCGACCATCAGGCCCAGTAACTCGCCGACACCGACATCGCATTCGTTGCCAATGGATACCAAGCTGGAGAAGCCAATGCCGCGCGCCGCGCCACGCGACATCATGGTGCCGATGACGGAACCGCTTTGCGAGATCACGCCGATCCGTCCGGTTTTCAGTTCCGGTTTTTCTAGGAACGCATTGATGGTTAGCGTCATGCCCGCCCGTGTGTTGATGACGCCCATGGAATTGGGGCCGATCAGACGCATGCCGGCGTCGCGAGCGATCTGCACGATCTCTTCTTGCAGCGCCTTACCAGCTGCCCCTGTTTCCGCGAAACCGTCGGTGTATATCGTACACACCAGGACACCTGCGGCCGCGCAGTCGGTGATGACGGCCGGCACATGCGGAGCCGGCACCATGATAAACGCATGGTCAATGGGACCCGGCGCATCCGCAAGGCTCGGGTAGGCACGAAGGCCTTGAACCTCATTACGGTTCGGGTTGATGGGGATGACCCTTCCTTGAAACCCATGTGTTTTCAGGAACCGCTGCGGCCGTCCCGTATTCTTATTTGGATCCGCGGAGGCCCCCACCAAGGCAACGGTCTTGGCATGCAGAAGGGCGCGGGTGAGGGTCTCGGTTGACATGAGATATAAAACCTAGATTTTCTCGCCCTTCATCAAGAAGATGCAGCCAGCGTTGCAGGCGGTCTTGATGACGGAGGGGTTTTGGACATCTGGCTCGATTTTGCTGCGCCGTCGCCCATGGAGAGAACGTTGTAGTCCGGTTCTTCCAGCATAATAGCGACCATGTCCGGGATATTGGGTTCGTCGATGACGACGAGAATACTTGATCTTTTGTTCCAAAATGTTGTTTTCCCCCGCACGGTCGCGCAGTCGACCATGTTTCAAGTCCGTCGACATGACATACCGTGAAACATCGAGACATAATATGAAATAGATAGGCCGGGGATCGCAATACGCGATCCATCGGGCCTCCTAATATTCTGCGTTTGCTCAATCGGGATCCAGGTCGCCTTTGGGCATGTTTCGGTATCCACGAATGGGTGCCAGGCCGCGGACCTCATTGATCATCTCGCGGGCCGTTGCCG
>DFRF01000024.1:0-995 GCA_002378125.1 Rhodospirillaceae bacterium UBA3470
GTCGTTGGTACCCATGTTCGCATATTTAGCGAGCTTCACTGCGCCTAAAACGTTGGCGATGGACGACAGGCCCAGGTCGGCGAGGGCACCCAGGAATTTTTGACCTAGTCCCGTACGTTTCGCCAGGTAGGCGCGGCCAGAAGACGTGTTGAACAGGAGGTTGAGAGCGTCGGAGGCCGTATCCGATATCCCGATGACATAATCCGTGTTCATGACGTTGTGGATGAAGGGCACATGCTTGTCGCCGATGCCTTGGATGTTGTGCTCACCAAACCCGTTGTAGAGAAGGGTCGGGCATTCCAGAGCTTCCACGACACCAATGGCTGCGCCTAAGTGTGCCTTCAGGAAATCACCGGCTGCTAAAGTACCCCCCGACCCCGACGCCGAGATAAAGGCCCGGGCCCTAAGGTTTCCTTTGCCCCGCACGGCATTGAACACGGCTTCCAGGGCGGGTCCCGTGACGGCACGGTGAATGATGTAGTTTCCAAATTCGCGGAACTGGTTGAGGATGATGTTTTCCCGGTCCTGGGCTAGTTCATTGCATGCGTCGTAGATCTCCTTGACGTTGCTCTCGGTCCCGTAGGTACGGATGATGTCGTCCGGGTCCGTGACCCAGTTCTCCAGCCACTGAAAGCGCTCACGGCTCATGCCCTCGGGCAGAACGGCAGCGCTCCGGCAGCCCATGATCCGCGAGATGGCGACGCCGCCTCGGCAGTAGTTGCCCGTGGACGGCCATATGGCACGGTGACGGGTCGGGTCGAAGCCACCTGTGACTAGACGTGGGACCAGGCAGCCGTAGGCGGTCAAGACCTTGTGAGCTCGGATCATGGGGAACCGGTTCCCTAGCGCAACGATGATTGTCGCCGCCACACCGGTCAGTTCCGGCGGCAACACAATGTGCTCAGGAACGGCGGTCCGTGAGGCGCGGTCGGCGGCATTGAACCAGTGAATCCGAAACAGGTTCCGGGGATCTGGCGCGTCCGGATCGACGCCTG